>JAHIPI010000024.1 GCA_018894435.1 Candidatus Omnitrophota bacterium
ACCTACTTCGTTTTCTCTTAGTCTTACTATTCTTTCAAGTTTTTCTTTAAGTAATTTTTCCATTACAATTCTCCTTTAATGTGAGTATATGATAATGCTCTCTTATTTTTTCGCAGGGTAGCACTTTTTAGGACGGCACCACTTTCACGGCAGACTGACCCCACTAACTCCGCCAACGGGGGGGGGTCCGTCCGCTGGATTGAGTTGTTATAGGTTTTTTTTATAAGTTTTCTCATTAATTTTACACAACAATATAACAGATGCAGCCCAGATACATTGTTTTCTATTTTTATAAAATTCTTCTTTTCTACGTAGACTAAAACTCAAACTTTGAACTATTCTTTTTTGTTCACCTCGTGAAAATGACGCTATAATATCCTCTATTGAAGTAGAAATCATTTTTATATTGTGTGCATAAGTATTTCGTAAATCTGCCAAGGCTCGTATAAATTTACGTTCTGATTCATCTAGCAGCAATAATTTTTTTAATAAATGTAATTTGCCTATGGGTTTTGAGCACATATCTAACTTTAAGAAAAAAGATAACAATTCAGGCTTGGCAGAGATTTTGGCAATTAACTCAGACAACAGTGCCTCAAAAATAGCATAAGTCTTAATAATAAAACTCCAATCATTTTCTTCTTTGAGCGAATGGATAAAGCCAGAAGGTAAATTACATTTGGTTTCTAAATCTTGAACATGTAAGTTAAATTCTAATACACCCATCTTCTATTATTTCCCCTATACCATTCGAAATCAGCTGATAATACATTTGGTGCCGTCCTACGTGGCCACCCTATATTTCCAGCGTGTCATTTTCGTGTCACGGATTTCGAAAAACAACTAAATATACAAAAAACATATAAACAAATAAAAAACAGCTATCTCCTTTATCTTACTCTAGTTATGTATAAGTTCAAGGATAATAGCTGTTTATAAAATTATAGTGGCGGAGAGGCAGGGATTTGAACCCTGGGTACCCTTACGGGCACTCCTGCTCTCCAAGCAGGTGCACTAAGCCGGGCTATGCGACCTCTCCTCGCCATATTTTTACTATGCTACGAATTTATAAACAATTGCGCGTAAATCTTTTTATATATATCCGCCGTCAAAGTCCAGGCATCACGCATGAATTCCGTGAACGAAAAACCGCTCGTCATAAGTCCGAGTATGCCGGCGATGACGATGACATTGATCGCGTATATTATTATGCCGGAGGTAAGATACCCCGCCTTCACAAGGTCCGGCTGTTTTGTCTTCAGCACGTCTATTGTCATTATAATATGAAACGCCAGTGTAAATCCAAGTAAAAAGAGAAAATATTTATAAGGGAGCGGCGTCTTTAAAAAGACATTGTTCGCTACATATGCCGCTATCGCGAGAAGTATGGCATAAAACGGCACAAAATAGGGTGCCAGTGAAATAAATATATTATTTTTAGTCGTCGCCACACTTCCCGTAGCCGAATTGACCTTGAAAGATTTTACCCTCCCCAGGCACATCCACGTCGCCAAAGCGTGTACCGACTCATGCCCCAGCACATAAAAATATGACGGCTTAAAAACCAATAGATGCATAATGCAATACACCGCCACTCCCAGCGTAAAATACTGCTGGCCTACGGTCCAGGGGCTTTCAAAGTTTCCGAACTGCCTGTAAAAGGTAAGCGATATACTTACCACTACCGGAAGAAGCAAAAGCCCTATGATGGTCTTGAGCGCCTCGCCCGCTTTTGACGAGCCGCGTTTCGGGATTTTATTGTTATTTTTGCCGATTTTAGCCAATTTTAATTTCTTTCATTCTATCCATATAGGGCCAGAGCGCCTTTGGTATAAGGACCGTGCCTGTTTTTGTCTGATAATTTTCCAGAATCGCTATAAGAAGTCGCGCCGTCGCTACTCCTGAGCCGTTTAATGTGTGTACGTAGGCAAGCTTCTGCGTATTTTTTTCCTTATATTTGATATTTGCCCGGCGCGCCTGAAAGTCCTCAAAATTACTGCAGCTTGAGACTTCAAGGTGCATTTTGCTTCCCGGCGCCCACAGCTCTATGTCGTAACATTTTGAAGCGGCAAAGCTTATGCCGGCCGTAGAAAGAAGTGTTACGCGATACGGCAGTTCCAAAAGCTGCAGGACCTTCTCCGCGTTCTTCAATAATGACTCCAGCTCGTCATAAGAATCCCCCGGTTTGACAAATTTTACCAGCTCTACCTTATCGAACTGGTGCACCCGGATCAGTCCCTTGGTATCTTTGCCGTAAGAACCCGCCTCGCGCCTGAAGCATGCCGTGTAGGCTGTATAATAAATGGGCAGGTCCTTCTCCAGAATCACTTCATCGCGATATATGTTGGTAAGAGGAACCTCGGCTGTAGGGATCAAAAAGAGGTCTTCGTCTTTCAGCCGGTACATATCTTCTTCCAATTTGGGCAGTTGGCCGGTGCCGGTCATGCTTTTTCGGTTCACAAGAAAAGGCGGGAAAATCTCTGTATAGCCATGTTTCTTTGTATGAAGGTCGAGCATAAAGTTTATAAGCGCCCGCTCCAGCCGTGCGCCTGCGCCCTTATACAAAATGAAAGATGAGCCGGTTATTTTGGATGCCCTTTTGAAATCGATAATGTCCAAAAGCTCGCAAATCTCAGTGTGGGGCCGCGGCTCAAATAGAAACTTTCGGACTTTGCCAAACTCCTTAACTATCTTGTTTGCCTCCTTTTCAGGCCCTACCGGTACGCTGGAATTGGGTATATTAGGCACCAAAAGGAGTATATTTTCCAATTTTTTGTCTATGTCCTCCACTTTTGGCTCTAAATCGTCTATTTTTTGGGAAATCGCCTTTATCTCACCTTTTAAGCTGCTAACATCCTCCTTTTTTGCGATTTTTTGGCCTATTTCCTGGGAAAGGGTGTTCTTATTATATTTAAAACCCTCCAAATCCTTAATAATAGACCTTCGCTGGACATCAAGCGTAAGTAGTTCATCTATATCGAGTTGCATACTTCTATCTTTGATGGATTTCCTCACAAGCTCCGCATTTTCCCGTATGAATTTTAGGTCCAGCATATATTCTCCTATCAGCCTTTTATGACTCCTAGCGGTCGCATCCGGCAGACCTTTCTGGCTATACCCGCATTATGGACCACGTCCACCACTTCGTTTACGTTTTTATAGGCATAGGGCGCTTCTTCCGCCAAAGTGCCCTTGCCTACCGCCATTACCTTTATACCCTTTGCCGCAAGGTCCTGAAGAAGCGTCTTTCTGCCTTCCGACCTCATGGCCTCGGTCCGCGACATAAGCCGTCCCGCTCCGTGGCAGGTCGACGCAAACGTCTCTTCTTCCGCCTTCTTTGTACCTAAAAGTAGATACGAGTTACGGCCCATATCGCCCGGTATTATAACGGGCTGGCCTATATCCTTATAGACAGCAGGCAGCTCCGGATTCCCGGGGCCGAACGCCCTTGTGGCGCCCTTTCGGTGCACGCACAAAAGCTTCTCCTTGCCGCCTATATTATATCTTTCAAACTTAGCTATATTGTGCGCCACGTCCCATACAAGCGACATGCCAAGCGCCTCCCAGCCTTTCTCAAATACCTGTTCAAAGCTCTCGCGCACCTTATGCATAAGGCATTGGCGGTTGTTCCAGGCATAGTTGGCGGCGCATTTCATCGCCTTTATGTAGTCCTGGCCGTCATCGGATTTTACCGGCACACACGCAAGCTGCCTGTCCGGAACACTTATGTCGTATTTTGAGAGGAGCCGCACCATGCTCTTTGCATAGTCGTCACATATCTGGTATCCGAAACCGCGGCTTCCGCTGTGTATCATCACGGTGGCCTGCCCTTTACGAACGCCAAGCGCTATCGCAGCTTCATCGTCGTAAACTTCGTCCACTACCTGCACTTCAAGGAAATGGTTACCTGAGCCGAGCGTCCCAGACTGCTTCTTCCCTCGCTCATAGGCGCGCTCCGATACCTTATCCGGGTCCGCGCCTTCCATGCAGCCTTTCTCTTCGGTGTGCTCAAGGTCGTCTTTAGCGCCGTAGCCGTGCGCCACAGCCCACGCCGCGCCCTTCATCATTATCTTCTTTTCTTCGGCATCGTTTACTCTTATATCGCTAGTCGAGCCGATGCCGGCCGGCACGTGCGAAAAAAGGGTATTAACAATTTTATCAAGGCGCGATACGACATCTTTCTCCGCAAGGTTCGTACGCACAAGCCGCAGGCCACAGTTAGAGACGACAAAATTATCGGCTATAAAATTATGATCCTTGTGCCCTACAGTAAAATCATAAACATAATCGTTAAATTCTATTTTTGTTATGCTTTCTATTGTATCCCAAACCATGCCGGATTCTTCCATGCCGCAGGATACGTATTTCACAAACTCATCAAAAGTAATAGCGTCGGGGCTCATCCTCGGCTTGCCCTGCCTTTTTCCATAAATGCTTCTCTCAATAAAGCGCAGGTTGCCAAAATCTGGACCAAGTTCTTTATAAACCGCTTTTGCGTTAAGGCCAGTGGATGATAGTGTCAGCGCCTTCTCCGCCAAAAATTCTTTTTTTTCTATAACACCTTTTTTCATCTTAAGATATTGCACAGCTATATTTGAAAGCCGCCGTCTTTTTCGGTTATATTCAAACCCGATTTTTGAGTACAGATTGAGCAGATTTTCCGTCGTATTTGATAGCTGTAACCTTAAGCGCATGGATGTGGTATTATCTTTGCATTTATACTCTGTCCTGCAGCTCATCGCGTTAGAAACAATGCTAAATTCTTTCAACATCGCTTCTATGTCCTTTAAGAAATCCTTTCCATTATCAACTATGCTTTCGGTTTTATTCATGGATACTGTGGGACAATAAAAATTATACCCGTAACCTGTCAGCGTTTTGGGAGTCGACATCTCTGCTCCAAAAAAAGCCGCAAGAAATAATCTCTTCTGCCATAATGGAGCTTTCATAATCCATTGCGGAACGCGGTATGACTGGGCAGTTTTACTGCCAACCGGCGTACCGAGGCACGCTAAAAGAGCCGCAAAGGCGCTTGCGCCTACCTTGCACGAAAAGTTTTCGGCAGTAAAACTATATTTTGAATACATCGTTTCTATTTCATGCATTCGTTTCCTTGAATAAGCACGTGAGCACGTGAAGCCTATTTTTTCTGCATCCTTTCGTATATCTTCCAAATCATTTTTCTGTCCGTAAAACCAAGTAAAGCCCTTTCCTCTTTTCCGCAAAAAATAGATGTTTCCATCTCCAAAATTGTATCCCATCATCTTTAAAATATAAGGCAACTGCGGAGAATTATAGCGCAAAGGAAAAAGATTTCGCTTGCGAAGCTGTATTATAACCTGCTCCAGGCCATGCCCTCGGGAATCTTTTTCTATGCTTAAAAGGTATTTCTTGATATCGTTTTCATCGACAATTATCTCATCCGATGGTTCCTCGTATTGCACCCCTTCAAACGGATATATGGCGACAACGTCATCCGGATTAAGGCTGCGTATGGGGATCATGCCATCGGGCGTCCAGAAAGGATGATCTTCCGTTGCGACAATTCTGTTTCCGTTTAGGGTTTTCATTTCTAAGACACGGTTTTTCGGCCGTATTTTTAGGAATGCGGCTACCGGCGCTTCTTCTCTATCCTTTTTCTCGAAATTGATGCAGGCAAGATTTTTTTTCTGAAATATCTTCTTGGAATCGCCGATAAAAATATATGCTCCGTTCTCTAATAAAATTTTCGTGCTGCCTGAAAGGCAATTTATGTCATAGCCGACACCGCCGGGGGTGATAACGCCGCCTGCTTCAATATCCGTCGCAACCACTCCGCCTATCGGAAGGCCGTAGCCCCAGTGTATATCGGGCATCGCCAGCGAATAATTAACTATGCCCGGGAGGCACGCCGCATTCGCCACCTGCTGGAGCGCCTTGTCGTGGCGTATATCTTTCAGGAGTTTCTCGTCAGCATAAATAAGCCCCGGCACCCTCATGCCGCTCATAAAGGACCGGGGTATCTGCCACTTATAATCGCTTATCTTTTCAAGCGGCCCCTGCCAGTCGTTGGCCATGAATTGTCCCCATCCTTAAACGTCAAAAATTACTTGCGCCTCGTATCTTTCGCCGTTCTTAATTATCTTAAGTTCATGGCGGGTAGCCGCTTTTATCTCTGCTTTAAGCCGGTTTCTATTCTCGCCTATAAACCGGCCTTTTACTTTTGCGGTCAGATTTTTGCCGGTAAGCTCCCCGATATTAAATTCGCTGAATATTATATTTTTTGTATAGAAATTATATAGAAGCTCTTCAAGCCACTCTATAAGCAGTTCTTCCTCATCCGGCGCCTCTAGTTTGACCTCTATCTCCGCAGAACTCTTTATCCCCTCAAGGTCGGCAATGATAGTAAACATTCCGAGAGCCGCGTTTTCAAAAAGTTCCTTCAGTGTATTACCGTATACCTTTATAGCTATATCCGCCGTATGGTCCGTGATCTCAAAACGCCTCTTGCCATTATTCATGATAAGGCCTTTTTCATGTCGTCGGGGACGAGCTTTGGCTTAAAATCGCTGCCTATGCATGCGAGGATTATTGTGGCTATAGTTAAAGTGGTATCATCTTTTTTGATCTCCTGGAAAAACCGGATGGATGCCCTTCCTACATCTTCTATGCGCGTGATTACGGAGATCTCCTCGCCATAGCGCGCGGGCCTTTTATAATCTATCTCCGCGCGGACGACTGCGAAACCTACTCCGCGCTTTAAGTATTCGGCGACTTCAATGCCTTTTTCGCGCAAAAGCTCCGTACGGCCTTCTTCGAAAAAATCGAGGTACCTGCCGTAATAGACCACGCCTCCCGAGTCGGTATTATGGTAATATATTCTGCGCTTGATGTGAAAATCTGTCATAAGTACCCTAGATGTTAATATTCACTATTTTCGCGGGCGGAAAACCGTTAAAGTAGGTGGATGAGGCGATGCTATAGGCGCCGATATTTTCGGCGTATAAGAGATCGTCTATCTCAAGTTCGGGCAGCTCTTCCGCAACCGAGATCGTATCAAAGGCATCGCAGGTAGGCCCGAATACGGCGCAAACTTTCAGCTCCCCATCCTTAAACGCCTTAAGAGGATACTGGCAATGGTCAAATACGATGCCCGAGAAGGTGTGATAGACGCCGTCGTCCAGATAATAACACAACTTGCCGTCACGCACGGCTTTTCCTATTATTTTCGTAACAAGCGCGCAGGCATTGGCTACCATAAAGCGTCCGGGTTCAGCGAGTATCTCCATAGTATCGGGGAATAATCTTTTGAATTCGCCGTTTAACTTCCGCGCCAATGTTTTGAATGATTTTACTTTGCTGTGGTACTTTACGGGAAATCCACCTCCGATATCCAATATATTTATTTTGTATCCACGTGACTCGGATTCTTTTAGGATGGAAGCGGCAAGCTGAAGCGCCTGCATATAGTTTTCGAAATTGTTGCATTGACTTCCGACGTGAAAACTGACGCCTTCCACGACTAGCCCCATATTAAACGCTTCGACTATTAGATCTACCGCCTCGCCGGGATCGGCGCCGAATTTGGACGAGAGCTCTACCATGGATCCTGTATTCGGCACCTTTATTCTTAAAGCCAGGCCCGCATGAGGGCAATGTTCCTTTATCTTTTTAAGCTCGGCCAGATTATCATAGGTCACTAGCGGCTTATACTGGTCCAACTCCTTCAAGGCCTCGACCTTTTTTATCGTATTGGCGTAGATTATCTTATCCCAGATAAAATCCTGCCGCTCTTTCGGAGGCAGGTTTTTTATGTTTTCGTGGACGATATTAAATTCGGGTAAAGACGCAACATCAAAACTTGCCCCTAGTTTATAGAGAGTCCTTATTATCTCGGGCGTGGTATTTGCCTTCACCGCATAATACGCCTGCACTCTCGGAAGGTTTTCCTTAAACTCTCTGTAATTCTCCCTTATCTTCTCGTGGTCAATGATAAAAACGGGCGTGCCGTGTTTTTTCGCTATCTCCTCGAGCTCCTCGAGATGTTTTTCTTTACCCGTGTCTATATCTGTATTTTTTTGTTCGGTAACAGCCATTTCACCCAGCCTTAATCCCTGAAAAGGAAATTTTTAAACGCCCACGGGCTCTTTTTGTCTAAGTATTGGTTAGGATTTTCCTTGAAGAATATTTTGTTATTTTTAAACGGCGTCCAGTCCGAAGGCTCGGAGACCAATTTCCCAAGATATGGCTTCGCTATTTTCAACACATACTCATAAGGAATGTCGTCCGGCACGCAGAAGCCTTTCGTCGGATTTTCTATCATCCACATAGCGGCGGAGACAACGCCTATAGCCACCTGCATTGTCGTTGCATTCTGATGAGGAACCAGGCGGCGCGATTCTTCTATACTTAATATGCTGCCGGTCCACCACGAATTATACCTGTGGCCCATGATGAGGGCGCCCAGGATATCGTCGCCTTTTATTATTTCGTCGCTCATGATGCGCAGTTTCGGCTGCAGGTCATAACTTCTGATACGGAGTTCATGTAAAGATGCGATGGTCTCGTCGCACGGCATATAAGCGTAATGGACGGTAGGCCTGTAGATAACCTTTTTGTTCTTCCAGATAGTCAGCTTGTCTGAAATGCTGAACGCCTCTCCGTGGCGTATTACCATTCCGATGATCTCGTAGTAAGGCACCCATGAGCGCACCCACGTGTTCATGCCCATCTGAGAGAGAAAGATCTGGTTTTTAGGGCCGGTCGGCGGAATATTGGCGAAAGCCGGCAGTTCTTTTTCATGTGTACCCCATCCCATTTCAGAAGGGGCTACGCCCTCTTCCCTTAAACCCTCTATGCTCCATGTGCCGACAAATTCATTTATCTCTTTGGGCTTATTGGTTATCTGTGTATCTCTTTCGCTTACGTGTATTACTTTAACGCCGAGTTTCATGGCAAGATGCGCGAATCTTCTCTGGCGTATCATGGTTTCAAGGTTCTTTGCCTCTCTTTTTGGTACGGCCTTGTCGCGTATCACTTTTGTAGCAATATCCACTATGCCCTTTTTTGTAAAGTGCGATATAAGCCCTGGGTTCGCTCCGTGGTCCACAACTGCAGTCGTCCCGTCCTTCCAGTTCGCCGTCATCTTCCTGAGTATCATCTGCCTGTAATAGATCGATTTTTCAAAGGGGCTCTTTTTGTCCGCATCGGCATAAGGATCCCATTCCTCGACGGATGTGTTGACATAGAGGACTTTATTATCATGGCACCAGCTCATAATATCGCCGCAGTCTATATTCCAGGCAAGGTCTATGATGAGGCCCCCCGGCGATACATATTTTGAAAGGATACGCCTTATGCTTGCCGGCGTTATTCGCTCCTGGGAATATTTGATCCCTTTATTGGTCCAAGATTTAAGCTCCTTGGCTTTATCGACAAAATCCATTACCGTAATATTTTTGTAGGGAGCTTTGATATGCTTCAAAAGTATCGGCAGTGTGCATCTGGCGACAGAGCCGTAACCGATCATTAAAATTTTGTTATTGAACTCCATGATACCTTTTTCTCCTTTTACACCGCCTCCATCGTTGAGGGCGGTTTTGATGTTATGTTGTAGGTAACGCTTACTACGCCGGGCACTTCCGAAACGATTCTATCCGCCAGTTTCCTCAGTGTATCGTGCGGCAATTTTGTCCACTCGGCGCGCCTTGCGTCAATGCTGTCCCAGCACCTTATTTCGATCTGCAACCCGAAATCCCTCTTTCCCGCGCGCATGCCTGTAACTCTGTCATTGTGGAGTATCGCCATATACTGGAATGCGCCGCACCTTGCGAGCATCTCTTCTGTTATGACAGTCGCCTGCCTGACTATCTTTATTTTTTCCGGGGTTACATCGCCTATCACTCTTGCCGATAAAGCCGGCCCAGGAAATGGCATCCTGTTAAATACCGAACTCGGCAGGCCCAGCGCCTCCCCTACTTTTCTTACGCCGTCCTTACGCAGCTCGACAAGCGGCTCTATGATCTTGTATCCGAATGCCTTTTGCGGGTCTATGCCCAGCTGTTCAAATACATTATGCTGGCGCTTTATCCCGGCAACAGTCTCGTCGACATCCGTCAAAATGGTACCCTGCAAAAGGTATTTTGCGCCGCTATCCTTTACCAGTTTTCCAAAGACATCTTTATAGAATGTCTGGGTAATCGCCTCCCTTTTTTCTTCCGGGTCGGTTATACCTTTAAGCGCTTTAAAAAACTTGTCCCGGGCATCTGTAATCTCGACTTTTACGCCCAGTTTTTTAAATACTGCTACGACGGATTCCGGTTCATTTTCACGCATGATGCCGTTATCTATAAAATAGGTCTTAAGCCGCGCGCCGATCGCCTTATGGCCGAGCATCGTCACGACAGATGAGTCCACGCCGCCGGAAAGGGCATTTATGACAAGCCCGTCGCCTACTGTTTCAGATATATCTTTTACCTTTTTATCTATAAATTTTTTTGTATCCAGCTCATTTACCGTAATCTCCGCTATTTTCATATTTATCCTCCGATTTACCCTCACTTACTCGTCCGTAAATCGTCCCGAGCAAGCGACCTTTCGACAAGCTCAGGGGAGCGCGTCGAGGAATCTATTTATGGCTGCACTTTGCCCCGGGCATGTGCGCCAGCGCGTGTTCTATATTTCCCACTTTGTAATATAGCTCTGCCATTATAACACATGTGCCTATAACATATACCACAATAGCGGCTATAAGCAACTTTTTAAAAACCGGCCTTATCTTTTCCATTTCATACCTCCCGATTTTCCTGCTATTTAAATAGGGTCAATGCGGACTATCATCTATTTCTATCTCAAGCACCACGCCTTCTCCTGTGGCCAGCGACAATATCTTCTATATCCTTCCAAACCTCAGGCATCTCTAAAAACGAAGCGAACTCTTTAACTTTTTTCTTAATGTAAAGCCTGTCGATTTTAGGATTACTATTAACGATCTCCTGGATATCTATGAGATCCACGGGCCGATGGGCCACTGCCTTAAATACGATCAAATCTTCCGGCGTTGGCAGATAAAAAGTTAATCCTCCGATCCTATATCTTTTACTGTTCTTTATCGCCTCTTTCTCGAACGGCAAAAACCCTAAAGATATGTCCACATTGATACCGCTTCCTTTATGCGCCAGGAGCAAAACCCTGTTCTTTTTGGCGAATCCGACAGCGTTTTTTATGCGCTCCTTAAAACCGTATTGCCGGGATACCCGCAGCATTCTCGCAATATCATCATCTTCCACCAACGCCAGCACATCTACGTCTGCTGTGAATCTGGGTTTTCCCAGGATACTCGCCGCCACACCTCCAATAATCGCCCATGGGCACCCTGATTTCTTCATTAACTTTTGTATGGAAATCAGGGATCTTAGCAAAATTTCGAGCCGCTGCGATCTCTTCACCTTCGGCCGCCTTTCTTTAAGAGTATCCACCGTGAGCGCACTCTTAATTTTTGCTGATCTTCTCCAATCTTTAATCCCAAACCGGCCCCTATGGCCATAATCGAAGCAAGTTTATACAACCGTTCTTTTATGGACATCCTGTGAAGCTGCTCATCTTCAAGAGCTGCCACCCTCGCCCAGTTCTTCTTAAACCTCTTCAGTAATAAATTGTCTTTTTTCATCTTTTTTAACCTCTGCCCTGTGTTACCCGTTCTCTTTCTTCGCCCTCTTATCCGCCGGCCCCGCGGATTATCCGTGTATGTCCGTGTCTTTCCTTAAGGCCGCCAGTATCTTGCGCTTCTCGCTTTCATTAAACTCTGTTCCGTAAAATCTTAAAAAGACCTCTATTTTAATTTCTTGTAATGATATTTTAGGTTGTTTTTGGACTATAGAGCTTCTTACTATCTGTTTAGCGCTATCAAACATGGAGCAGCCCATAAGTAAACGCTCTTGGCAGGATTTCGCCATCATCAGCTTCCTGAATTTAGCCTCAATCGCCGGATGTGTATCGTTCATCGTTTTAACTCCTTAAAAATCTCATGCAATCCCAATTTTGCAACCCAAGTTTCGATATGCTTCGGATCTAAATCATCTACCGTGTCCATAATATTGCGCACGTCTTTCAATTGTAGTTCAGAATGGCTATCTTTAGCCCAAAGCAGCTTTGCTAAAATCAAATCTTCCGCTGAGATAATCCACAGCGGATTATTTGCAATCAGAATTTTTTTTCTTCTGGAGAAGGCAGCTTCCTGAAACTCTGAGTCCTTTCGGATAATAAAATCGATCTTAACCACATACTTATTGTGAATTAAATTAAACATCCCTTGACGCAGGACTTCGCTCCTGACCATTTCTGCGTCTATATAAAAATCGTCTTTAAAAAGATCTGTAAAACGGTTAATATCGATACCTTTTAATTCTATAACGATATCGATGTCTCTTGTCATGCGCGGTATGGTATAGTAATTGGCTGCGATTGAGCCGGAAATCATATAATTGATACCTGCTTTGTTTAGCCGTTCTGTAACAATTTTTAATACTTCTATCTCTTCATTCATCTCGCCAGCTTCTTGACTTCTTTTTCGAAATATTTTTTTATTTCTGCCCACTCTACTTCTTTCAACATCTGCGGCATCTCTTCGGGTTCGGCGTCATCAAAATATACTAAACTCTTCATAATGTGCATGGCAGTGGTAGTCAAATTTTTATATTTTCTCTCATAAAGCCGGATAACTTTATCTAGAGGCGCGGTTTCTTTACAGATAAAATAAAGGTCCACAAAATCTCTCTTGGTTCCGCGGGAAGCAATGGCAGCGATCTTCATCCCTGCAATATCCCGTACATCCGAAACATTTATCTTTCCAAACTTTTTGGGAGCATAGAGGGTAGGGTAATTATAATAAAATATGCTAAACCGCACATCGCTAAATTTACCTAATATCGTCCGCCAAGAAATTTTTTCAAGCTTAAAGTCCGATATTTTTTCAATCTCCGGTAAAAGCATCTGCTCATCAAATTCTATTGGAGTAAAGAAATCCAGATCGTATGACAGGCGGTGTCCAAGTTGAAGCGCCAAGGCAGTTCCGCCGGCCAAATAGGTATTCCGAATGATTTTGGTTTTTTCTAATAGGGCCAGAATTGCTTTTGTATTTCCAGGAAGGACCTGTTCAAACATTTTACACTCTCCTTTTTGACATCTAAAATAAAGGCCCAAAAATTAGCACTTTTTTGCGAATACCCGCGATAATTACATAAGGCATTTTTTATCTCTGATTTTTTGAAATTTTTAAACATCCACTCGACTGCCCTTTTGTCTCCGTATTCCAAAATCCGCTTTATGATGTAAATCTGCCTATTTTGCGGTTTTAGTTCCGTAAAATTCACGTCCCAAAAATATTTTTTTAGACTAGGAGGCAGCTTCTTCATCTTTTTTAACTTTTCTCCATGCTATGACTATTATTAAGCAGACTGCATTTTAGTCATGATCAAATTGCACAAAGTTAGATTACACTATAAGTGCTTTATTGTCAAGAAGTTAGCGAAACCCTTCTTCCAAATTTCCTTCGCAAGACGTTCATCTAAACTAAAATTATTTCCAAATCCAGCTGTTAATACCGGACGATATCGCCGGCCGATATACTCAAACTCATTCAATCCGCTATACTTCAACAAATAGTGCGGGATGCGCGTCTTTTTGCCTAATACATAGAAAACCGCGGTAAAGAAGGTGTTCGTCTCGCGTTGACTGGAGCCTCCGGCACCGCCTATGCCGATCACCTCCCTGTTAGCATGATTCTTTCTAATAAATAAACTCTCAACAGGATTGCGATAGTCAAATCTAAATTCTTCTCCGCTCTTCCAGTATAGATTGGAGCGTCGATGATATTCCAAGCAAATACGTTTCTTCGTCCAGCGCGCCAGATTAAAAAATTTCTTGCGGCGCAGCATTTTTATCGCTCGCGGTCGATAATGAATATCCATAATATGCTCATCGATATCTCCGATCTTTCCTTGTGCCTTCGCAGGGCGGTATCGTTTAAGATAGGCAGCATATTCATTCTGATCTATAAGATGCTTAAATATGTATTCATCCAGCCGCGAGTATACTTCTTCTCTCGAAATATGATAATACTTCTTTTTGCGCCATGTGGACGGATCGGGATAATCGATTCGTATATGAATAGCCTCCAGATCCTTCGCATAAGGCTTAAGAGTAATAACTCCCTCTTTGATGGTCGTCTTGAGATATCCCGCGCCGTAAACCAAATTCTTTAAAAGCTCCGAGGTCTCTTTCATAAAAATTACCTATCGAATGACTGCCTAATCTCAAATTTGACTATTATTTCGCGCTTTCCATCGCTTCATTAATCCGTTTAAGTGCGGCGTCCAAAAAGGTCTGACGATATGCACTATTCTTATCTCAGATTCTCCTCCGCATACAAAGATAACTCTACCAGATGCTCTAAAAATTGCTCGGCAGTTTCTCCTACAAAATTATGAAGTACAAGTTCTTTTGCAAAAAGACGCAAAACGTAGCGAAGCTTCCTGGTCCGTTCCCTGCCGGCAAAAATGAAGTCTCGATGCCCGCTGTTTATTATGATAATATTGCGTTCTTTATCATAACGCGAACGCCACATACGGCCGGCAGCGCTCTCTAATGTATATGCCGGCAATCCTTTGTTTGAAAACTCACTATTCTCAACAGGCGCTTTCAATAAAGAGTCGATAACGGTGATAACAGCCTCCGCTTCGCAGGTGGTGTCTGCCTGCCTCGCGACAAGTCTTAGCTTGCATAATCCGGGCTCATTTGGAGCGTTAAAAATCGCGACTTCGCCGTCATGCTTGTCAATAGTGCCTACGCCTTCTGAAATGGCCCATTGGTATGTTAACCTCTGCTCTACCTGGCGCTTACTGCGGTCTAACCCAACAGCACGAAAAGATTTCGCCTTACCTGCCTGAACAAGAGCAGAACCCGGGTGAATCCTGGCAGAAAATAGCGGTCCTGCGATTTCAAAAAACTCTCTTTGCCCATTTCCTTCTCGTCGCCGTACGTTATTGATTATAGTTGCGCCGCTTTCATCCGTAATATTGTTATTGCTGCCCGAAAAAGCTGTCTTTCTCTGTCCAATATCAAACCAATCGTATTCTTCCTGCGGTAAAATCAGCATTGCTTCCCGCAGCGCCTTTTGAACGGAACGGAGTATATTCTTACTCATACGCTCGTCTTCGGCTTTACTTTGCTCCAGGCCAATTTTTGTTAAATGTTCTTTAAGGGGTTCTATGCAATCACAAAATTTCGCGAAATGTTCGTCTCTAATAACTCCGTCTCTTGTGCCTGGAGTAATATGTAAAAACGGCGCGTCGATAATGCCCTGAAAATAACCTGATGTCCATGGTTCACATTGAAAGAAATCGAGCGTAGAGATATTCGGCAATAACCGCGTTCCTCCTCGAAAAAGGCTGATACAATTTTCGGCGTTTTTTTCTGAAAGATATATCTCCATATACACATCTCCAAAAGGCGTTGTCATAGCAGGTAGATTATGAATAAGCTGTCCTTCATACTTACGCGGCTCGACTTCAAGTTCAGAACGACTGGTTCGATCGATAATCTTAATCTTCACGCCTGTATGCCGGATACGATCTCTTAACTCGGAAGCCAAATATCGCTGAATCTTCTCACCGTTCAAGATGCGTATTCCCGCAAGTAAAGGAGAGATTGTTAACTGTGTTCCCTTTATCGGCAATAGATGGAACCGGGGAGCAATGCTGTAACCCGGCTTGCCCTTCTCCATGCTCATCTGATAGATTTTGCCATCCTTGCCGGAAGAGACCATTAATAATCTATGGCCGACTGTCCAGAAGCTAAGAAGCCCTATGCCGAATTCTCCTTGAATGTTCTGTATTCCTTCATGTTTTAAGCGCGTTTTCAGCGAGTCGCATATATGGGTCGCTACGTATTTAAAATCGGGCATCCCCTCCTCAGCACATGGAATGCCCTGTCCATCATCGATAACCTTAAGATAATGCTCGCCGCGTTCTTTGCCGCGGATAATCGTAATATGGCGTGCCTGGGCATCAATACTATTCTCAACGAATTCGGCAATTGCCTTCAAGGGATTAGTCTGCGAAAGCGCTATAATTGTTATAGCATTCCAGTTGCTGCCTATACGCAGCCGGCCGCGGCCGCTATTATGTTTTCTGGTCATATTGTTTCCTCATCTACAAATAATTTCTTTGAGCGCTCGTTGATATACCGCCGTTTCGGTCAATTGGCTTGTATCAATATAATAATTTGCCGGAATTTTTTGAAAGCGCTTAAAAAGTTTTCGGACAAATTCATACTTACTTTTATATTTAGCGCTGTAAAGCCATCTATTTCTACGATCTTCCTTTTTCTTTTTCCGGATCCGCAAAGCAAGGGTTTTCCGCGATGCTTCCAGTTTAATCGTAAACATCTGCTCGAAAGGTAATGCCGCCCTCAAGAATGCTTCCCTGCAATTTAATCCAGTAGTTTCAAGTATGCAATTCTTCCACCTGTACCGTGATAGCTCCCGAAATAACGCAACCCATGCATCGGCTTCACCGATGGACGTTTGCGAAAATCGCGCCCTGTGGTAACCGATACGAATCACCGGCACTTTTAATACCTTACTCAATCTTCGAGCTAACGCCGTCTTCCCGGCACCCGGCAAGCCGATGATGTGGATAATGGGAATGGTATTACTTTTCTTCATGCACTTGCCTTCATCGCATTGTCTTTAACAATTTCAAATCGTTTAACATTCGATCGTGAAATTCGAATAGATACTCCAAGACCACGTTCCCGTCCCATTTGCTTTCGATAAGATAGCTTACCACATCTTTACAAAACGTATCAATTGGCAGATGTTGTTTATTCCCTTCTTTGGCCGAAAGATGGACATTCTTAATATTTTGTTGGTAGTCCTTAAACAAGCGCCATATTGTTTTTTCATCCAATATATGTGAGGTATCAAGGGTCATCGGCAAATTGAAACTGACCGTTTCATCGGGAGTAAACACTCGTCTTTTGCCTTCAAAGGTTTCAATACAAAAAACAACTTCGCCGTTATACAAACCAGTAAAATATTCTAAATTTTTAAGCGCTTCTTCCTGAATCCTCTTATCTTTATTGACATTGTTGGGATGGAGTGTAATAGACCTAGCCCCAAGCGCCTTTGCAAAATCAGCTATTTCCTTTCCCCATATCTTAAATCTTTCATCAGTAATGGGAGCCTGAACAGCATGTATGCCAATTACCGTTGTGTTATAAGATTTTATCTTCTCGGCAATCTCCGACAGGTGCCGTCTCACCGGTTCATGTATATCCCAGTAATAAGGCAGAGCTACCTCAACGGGTACTCTTATGTTCGCATATCTTTCTTCAATTTGTTCAATCCTATCAAATGATTGCCTGATTCCAAACTTGATCATTATTTCACGTTTTCCATCGCTTTGTTAATCCGTTTCAGTGCGGTGTCAAGATTAAAATTTTCCTGCTCATCAGGCGTTAAGACGTCAAATAATTCTTTTTCGATGCGCAAACGCATGTCTTTGATTTCATCCTCCGTACGTCCGAGATTGACACGATATTTCGATAGGTCTGTATTACCCCTGTCTTCCTCGATTTTTTTCCTAAAAAGCTTCATGACTTCTTTATCTGCCAGGTTGAAGTTGTGCCGCAAAATAAAATCAAGGTCATAAAAATCGCGTGGAGCGATGATCTTTCTTAAGGCCGCGGCGCGCAATTTCTCGCTTACGACCTCTTTTAAAGAAAGACAAGTCACTCTGCCTGCGTCAAACAGCGGTTCCTTGGTAAAGGGGTGTAAAAACTTATGCTGCACCGTTTTCTTCTCGACAGGGCAAATCGGGTTAAACCTAAGCCCGATTTCAAACTTGATTATATGCTCTGCCGGCTGAATGGCTGATTTATACGCAAAGTAATAAATATACTGCTTGGACTCATTGCGTCCGGCTTTTTCCGCGTCATCTATGCGCATATCAAGTTGCTTGGCAAATCCTGCGATCTTATCCTTTACCGGCTGTATGGATTTACGCCGATTGCCCCGAGTCGTCGTATACTCCGGCAGAAGCATGCTAAAATCCAAATCCTCGCTCAAACGATAATACGAATAATAGATCTTATTGAGGCACGTACCGCCCTTTAAAATAAGGCCGTCCGAAAGCTCGTGCACCCTGGAAAGGATCAGCGTCATATAATAATCCTTTTCAAGAAGCGGCGCTCTGAATCCGGTGCGCTGAACCGTAATATTTATAACATCGATAAATTGATCTTTATCCTCGTGGATCATTAATAATGACTCTCCATTTTTTATTGAGCTTGCCTTTGAACAAACCGGTGAATGAACCTATTGCCGTATCTTCAATGCTCTTCACTAGAGGCGCCATGGCGTCACTAGAATACCCCATTTCTTCTAATAGGACACCGATCCTCTTGCGGGTTTTTATGTTGGGGAATTTTGCCGCAAAACGGATGAACTTCTTGAGATTGCAGCGCTCTTTCTTGAGCTCGCGTTTAAGGATTTCAAGAGCGCTCATTATTCCGCCGACCGGCTTATTAAAATACACTAAATCCACCAGCGTGCGCTCCAGTGAGCTAATAATGACTTCTCTGCCTTCAATATCGATCTTTTCTAAACCATACATCCGGCTTTCCGGGATCCTTAGAAAGTTAAACGCTACCTGGCATATTTTCTTTTTTCGCTGCAATGAGGTATTCAAAACATACACCACCTGAAAGAGCTGCTCCGTCAAGCTGTAGTAGTTGTACATCGTGGAATAACCGATATAATAATTGCCTTTCGGGAAGAATTGCGGCGGGATAAGCATTTCGTTGACGGCCGCTCCCTTTTCGCCATACTCAAGGGGCGAGAAAACATATACCCCTCTTTTAATGGTGGAAAAGATACCTTTCTTTTTCAGGCGATATACAGTTTTATTGCGCTCGATATCGTCGAACTTAAAGAGGGTGTTCAAATCTTCTTTAGTAACAATGCGCTTTTTCTCGTAGGAAAGGCGGGAAATAACCTCGATTTCCTTCTCGCCCAGACGAGTCCTTTTTTTATTATCCATAATACCCCCTTGAGGAATTATCATTAATTACTTTATAGATACAAGATACCATATTCCCGCTACAAGTCAATAAAAATCTGACCCGATTATAAATCGCTTGCTATAGTATAAAAATATTGTATAATAATACTGCTATGAAGCTAACTGATAACTCGATAAAGATCCTGTTATTTGCCGTTTGCGCGATTATGTTTTTGTACCACCTCGGCAGTGCTCTTCCCATAATAGAGATGGAGAAATTCTATTTCCAGAGCGTAAAGGAGATGTTCTCAGGGCACGACTGGATAACCCCATATTACCACGGTCAATTCAGGTTCGCCAAGCCCATCCTCTTCTACTGGTGCGTCAGTCTCTCCTATATTGTGTTCGGTATTAATAATTTTGCCGCGCGTTTTCCTTCGGCAGTCTTCGCCATCTTTACGATAATCCTTACTTATAGTATAGGCAGGAGGCTCTTCAATCAAAAGACAGGGTTATTGGCCGCGCTCATGGCCGCTACGTTCCCTATATTTTTCATGTACGCGCGGTATTCTTCGCCCGACATAGCGATGACATTTTTAATAACCTTTGCCATGTATCTTTTTATAAGAAAATCTTTTATCCCCTTTTTCGTCGTACTGGGGCTCGCCATGGCGACAAAAGGGCCGTTGGGATTTATCATCCCTCTCGTCGCTGTCTCGGCCTATATGATCAGCACAAAAGACCGGGCGACCCTTAAGTCAATGAATATGCCGCTCGGTATTGCAATCATCGCGGCAATAGGCCTTCCGTGGTATATATTGATGTACAAACTGCACGGAGACGTATATCTCAACCATATAATCGCTAAAGAGGCACTGGAGCGGATGTTCTATTCTCCCGGAGACAAAACGGGATCTGCGGCCCTTTTGAACTACGCTAAACACTTCTTCGATTACGTACCGGCCCTTTTGGCGTTTTTTATTCCGCATTCGCTCTTTTTGCCGGCATCGCTTATTGATGCTTTTAAAAATAAGAAAAGGCCCGCGGCCGAAAAAGATTCTTACAAGTTGGTCTTAAGCTTTTTTCTCACCATATTTGTACTTTTCACTCTTATCTCATCAAAGATATACCACTATATGCTGCCGATATCACCGTTTTTTGCCATTCTTGTCGCCGCATATCTAACCAGGTTAGAAGAGAGCGGGTCTTTATTCAAATCGCCGAATTTCAGGGTAATGTACACGCTTGTGATAATAACTTATTCGTTAGGCATAACGGTCCTTCTCTACACGATGAGGCATCTTTATCCTGCCCAAGTGCCGCTCTACAATTACGGACTTATTTTTGTGCCTTTGCTTTTGGCCGTACCGTATTGGAAGAAAAAAGGTTCCGTGGCGCTCTTCGCGATACCGCTTGCAACGGCCATAGTCATGATATTTTTTGCCGGGAAGGCGCTGCCTCTATTAAACGACAATAGCCTTTCCGTGTTCGCCGATGAAATAAAAGTGACACTGAAAGAGGGCGACAGGGTAGGCGTAGGGTCTATGGACATCAGCCAGCAGCGGCTCGGCTTATATCTGAACATGCGAATTGAAGAAGTGAATGTAAAATGGAAAGATACGGAGAAGGCCCTGCCCGCGCACAGGCAAAAATTGGAGCAATTTATTAATTCCGGCGCAAAGGTTTACCTTGTGATTTCGGAGGATGATTACAAAAAAGCCGTACCCGATGAGCTTAAACCAAAACTTTTGGTACTCGACGAGCGGGATACTTGGAAGTCAAGGCTTAAAAACGGATTTAAGAAAGATACTCTTCGGGATATATTGAACGGAAAAAAGGATCTGCTTCGTGATGTGCTGCGGCATAAACTCTATTTGCTAACCAATAAGTAAGTACTTACTTCTCCCCCTGCCAGCGCTCCACATTCAAATCATAAATCTCGCCAAGGATTTTCGGCACATCATATTCTATGTGCCAGGCGGGATAGTGGCTCATAAACTTCGCGACGCTCGATATCCACCACATATGGTCGCCGACGCGGTTCGTATCGGAATAAGTCCACTTCATTTTCTTCGCGGTAATTTCTTCGCATATCTTGACAGCTTCCAACATGGAGCAGTTTGAGTATCTTGCCCCTCCCATATTGTAGACTTCTCCCGCGCGCGGCGCCTTAAAGAATTCATGAAAGGCGCGTATCAGGTCGTTGCTATGAATATTGTCCCGCACCTGTTTGCCTTTGTAGCCGAAGACGGTGTAGGGTTCGTCTTTTGCGGCGCACTTCATAAGATAGGCGAGAAAGCCGTGCAGCTGGGTGGGCGAATGGCGCGGCCCCGTAAGACAGCCGCCGCGAAAAGAGGCCGTATACATCCCGAAATAGCGGCCGTATTCCTGCACCAATATATCAGCGGCAACTTTTGACGCACCGAAGAGACTGTGCAGATTCTGGTCTATGGACATATCTTCTCGTATGCCTTCATGATAGGTGTGGCTCGGGTCTATTTCAAAACGATATTCCTTCTCAATCAATGGCAGGCGGTTCGGGGTATCGCCGTAAACTTTATTGGTAGAGGTAAAAATAAATACCGCCTTCGGGGCATGGAGGCGTGCCGCTTCCAGTATATTGAGCGTGCCATTGGCATTTACCGTAAAATCCGTTATCGGCTCGCGCGCGGCCCAGTCGTGCGACGGCTGCGCGGCAGTATGTATTATAAGTTTTATGTCGGAGGCGTACTTTTTGAATATCTTTTCTATTGCGGCGTAATCTCTTATGTCGGCGTCTACATGGCAGTATTTCTTGCCGAGCTCCTTTTCCAGATGTTCGCGCTGCCATTTGGTGGAGGCGTTGTCGCCGAAAAATGTGCGACGCATGTCGTTATCTATCCCGACCACATCAAAACCTAAGCGGACAAAAAACGCCGATGCCTCCGAGCCTATCAATCCGGCCGAACCTGTTATTATCGCGACACTCATATTTATCCTTCCGATTTCTAACCTGGTTAGATCTGTCAGGTTAGAGCAGGCTTATTTTTTACAATAATCATTTTTTTTAAACAACGCAAGCCACAATGCATAAAACATCACCTGCACGTAGCCCCATCCGACCTGAAAGAGCTTAAATTTAGATTTTCCCATCTGGGGGCTGCGGTTGATCCAGGCGACCGGCACCTCGCCTACCTCGTAGCCGAATATTATAGGCAAGATTCCCGTCTCGGCGTTCATCGAAAAACCGCCGCTTTTCCACGGCATCTTCCGCACGATGTCCGCCTTATAAAGTTTAAAATTGTTGGTGAGGTCTTTCTGCTTTATACCGAAAATGATCCGCACAATAGCGTGCCATCCGCGGTTCATAAGTTTCTTATCCCCGGGGTAGCCCACGAGCCGGCCGCCTTCTGTAAAGCGCGACCCTATGACTCCGTCGAGTGATTTCTTCTCCAGCTCATTTATCATCGCGCGTACATCTTTGACATTTTCCAGAAAATCGCTGTCCATGGAAAGGACGTATTCGGCCCTGGGACTTACATTACGAAAACCCGTCCTAATTGCGTACCCAACACCCGAAGGAGCCCCTTTTCTTACGAGTTTGACTTTGCCGCTATTTTTCGCCCGCGATCCTACGACAGCGGAAGTGTTGTCGGTGCTTGAGTCGTCAACGGCAACGATCTCCAGAAGCTCTTTATCATAATTGGCAAGAAGGGCATCTATCATCTCACCTATCACCGCTTCTTCGTTATGTGCGATTAAGACTATGGAGAGGTTCTCTTTCACTATGCCTTTCTTGTCGCAGGCAACATCAGAGTAGCCACGGCGCCCAGCCAGAAAAGAAGAGTAGTCCAAAAAAGTACGGAGATATTATTTAAGAAGCGCACCGCGATAGAATAACTCCCTATTATTAAGATAATAGCCAATATCCGCAAAACTGCTTTTTGGTCGGCGGGTGTTTCCGGCCGGCCGATATAGTTGAATACGGCGAAATATATTACAAAAAGCCAAGCCCATGTGTAATAAATGCAGTACTGCGGCAATAATAACGCCAAAATAAGGAAGATCGCATACTGCAGCCCCTGAAAAACGTCTTTTCTCCCCTTCCACGCGGCTAGAAGTGAGAAAAATACAATAAGCCCTGCGGAAATCCTGATTATAAAATGGAGCACCACGGGAGGCAAAAGATACGTAAACTGCCATGTTTTACCGAACGCGAAGAGCTTTCCTACTGCGCTCGGCAGCGACTGACTGCTTGCCCTGAGGTCAATATAACTCGCGTATGAAGTGGTCAGGGAAAATGGTTTCAGCGTCCGGACAAACCACTCCCTGAGAAGGAAATTATTGAATTCGAACCCGAAAAAGAGAGACGGAACTGCGACAAATACAATAAGGAACGCCGGAATAAAACTGATAATATATTCTTTCTTCCTTATAATAAAATACAGCAGGAAAAATACAAGCGGAATATATACTGTTATTGCCAGGCTGAACAAAAGCGCCGATATAAAGAGCCTGTTCTCCTTGAAAAGTAGAAGCGCTGCCAGTATAAAGAAAAGCGCCATTATCTTATTCTGGCAATTTGCCAGCTCATAACCTATGAGCGGCAAAGTAAGAAGGAAACTTAATTTCAGGTTGTGATTACCGATCTCTTTAGAAGGCGCCGGAATAAGCCTGAGAAGCATCTTTGCGCTTAACGCGAGCAATAAAACTTGAGTCCAATACCACGCAAGTATGGAAGGGGTAATATTGACGAATTTAAAAGGCTGGTACATTTTACTTTCGAGCATAAAAGGCCACTGCAGTATGGCAAAACCGGGCGCATAACGGAAAAGCGACCTGTCGACGTCGGTGGGGTTTTCGTAGGGAGTCCTTTGGTTCTTTATCTGCTCTATCCCGAACAAGCCGACCCTTAAATCCTTGCCGTCTCTCACCACTGTAACTATTGCCAATGAAATTACGAAAGTAACTATTATGATCCCGAATATAAGTCCGGAATCAATTATCTTTTTAAATATCACGCTTTTTCCTCGCCTTTCCGCCAAGGCCTTTTTTGAGTATCCTTGTGAAGCAGAATATAGCCAATGAGATTATCGCTGCCCAGGAAAATATAATAAAAATCCAGCCGCTCGGCCTCATAGGAGCCTTTCTCGTTTATAAATATACGACGTCTTCCGGATGATACAAAGACAAAAATACCAGCATATAGTCCCTGAGATGGCGCGTAAGAAGAAAATTGTTCCTTATATGTTCGCGGCCGTTCTCGCCTAATTTTTTGGCATATCCCGGGCTGTGTAAAAGCTGTTTTATTCCAAAAGCCGCGCCCTCTACGGAATGACACAAGAGTCCCGAATATTTGTGTTTTATCTGCAGGGGAATACCTCCTACGTTCGAGGCAACTACCGGCTTCCCCTTCCATAGTGCCTCGGAAACAGTCAAGCCAAAGCCCTCTTTTAGCGACTTCTGGACAATGACAGTTGACGCTCTCTGGAGAGCATTTATCTCTACATCATTTTGCGGCAAAAGCAGGATGTGTATATCTTTGTCCCCTCCGGCCTTTTCTCTTACTTCCTCAAGGACTTGTATGGCCTCCGGATCATCTGCCGCGGTTCCGCCCGCCAAAATTAGCTGGCAATCTATGTGCCGCTTTACGTTCTGGTAGGCCTCAATAACACCTACAGGGTCTTTCAACCTGTCAAAACGGGATATCTGCGTCACAATTGGTTTATCGGTCGTGATATTATATTTCGCCAATACGCCGTCTATTACATCCTGAGGCAATTCTTTATTTTTGTCGCTCAAAGGATCTATAGAAGGCGCTATCAGAAACTGGCGGATAGCCAGCTCACGCGAAAAGCTCGGCGCGGAAAAGACAGCGGAGTCGTATTTGAGTATGAAATCCAAAAGAAATCCCCACACCTTTTGATCGGGGTCGGATACGTCGATATGACAGCGCCATATCCATTTATTATCGGCTTTCTTTTCGACAAGCGCTATCGGCTGAGGGTCGTGAATAAAGACAATATCGCCGTATATATTGACTTCTTCTATATTCATTCGGCTCGTCTCCATAAAGATGTCGAAATCGTGCTGAGTGAGCCCTTCATTTCTCCCGTGCAGGGCATTGTGGAATTTTTTAGTCACTTCGAAAAATTGTTCGCCGCCCTTTATAAGGTCCCACCTTGCATCCACACCCAGATCCCTTAAAAGCGGCACCATGCGGTTAAGTATCTCCGCCACTCCCCCTCCCACGGAGGTGGAGTTTACGTGCTGGATGACCTTTCCTTTCAGCCTTTCGCTTAAAAGCTCTAGATCATCTATGACTGATTGACCTACTATAGGAATATACTCTTCTATCTTTGCCATATTAATCCGCTATTCTCTTTTTTACCATTTTTATTACATTTTTTCTCAGGTCTTCCAAAGTATACGTATAGGGGTCCATTTTGGCTATCTTGTCGGCAAGCTCTTTGTCGCCGAGAGAGGTATCGATCCAGTATGAAAAGTCGTTTGTCTTCTTTTCAAGCCGCAAGCGCGCCTCAAAGATATGGAAATATATGGAATCAATAGTGACTTTTTTCAATATCGCCACAAATTCTCTTAGGTTAGTTGCAACATACTTGGTCGAAATTATAAAACTTATGGATTTAATAAAATGAAATTCGTTGTCACTGTCGGCAAATCTTGCCTTAGCCCGGGGGTTATCTTTCAGATAACTCTCTATTGTTCTGGCTATCTTCTCCCTGAGGGCGTGTATGGTCGAGTATTGAATAGTATCTATGCTTGCTAGCTTCTCGCCCAATTCATCTTCCACGAGAACGCTGGTCACCCAATACGCAAAGTCATTCGGCGGCTCGGGCGAAAGGTACTGGTGCTGTTGTAAGAACCTATGGGTATGGTGATAAATTGAAGAACCGGGAACAGTCTTGATCAAGTCCAGAAGCTCCTCCAGTGTCTCGGCCTTCAAGCCTGTCAACTCCGACAGATGAAGCCGCGTATAGAATTTAAAAGGTTCCTTCGCCTTTACGGGCTTTTTCATATTTTCTTATCCTCTAGCGAGGCTATCATTTTAAGGAATTTTATGACTTCTCGGCTATCATCAAGATAATATTTTGCCTTTGAGAGCAAGTTATTACCTACAAAGACAGTGATGCCCCGTTTTCTAAGCGCCTTAAAGGCGTCTTCGTCGGTAACATCGTCACCTACATAGACAGGCATTACGGCGCCTTCTACATTGTAATGGCTCCGGGCCAAAAGCCACATAACCGCCTTGCCTTTATCCCACCGAAGCGGCGGCCTTACCTCAAAGACTTTCTTGCCGGAAGTCACGCGTACAGCTCTTTTTTCAATATATGGCCGAACGCTATTGTGAAATATCGTATTTACCGGAAGTTCGTCTTTCTTCTTAACCTGCCTAAAATGTACGGATAAAGTAAGGCCTTTGTCTTCTATTATAACGCCTTCTATTTTTGAAAGACCGGCTGCCAATTCCCTCTTTATCTTCCTGAGAGTGCCCATATACGCGTCTGGAACCGGGCATCTGAATCTTATTTTCGGGCCTTCTATCTCCAGGCCATGGTTCCCCACATATAAAATATCGCGGATGCCAATGATCTTTTTTATGTCCCCAAGCGAGCGGCCGCTTATTATCGCGATTTTGCTGCGGCCTTTTTTGGCAAGCCGCTTCAATACCTTCTTCGCTTCGGCCGATATTTTTGCTTCCCGGGGTGTCTTTTTAATCGGCGTAAGTGTACCGTCATAGTCCAAAAAAATAAAGAGCGATTTTGTTTTTAAATCTTTCTTTAGCTCGTTCCATCTATCAAAAAGATAATGCATAAATTTATTCGTACTTTAGCTCTTCTTCAGCGAAGTGAGTTCTGTGATGATACTGCCCGCCCAGCGGTAGACATTGTTTTCGGCTATTAAACTGCGCATATTCTCCATGCGCTTTTTCTTCTCTTCGTCGGGCAGCTCAATCCCGAATTTTATGGCGTCTGCGAATTCCTCTATAGAATAGGGGTTGATCGGGACTGCGTCGGTCAATTCCCTGGCGGCTCCCGTAAACCGGCTTAAAAGCAAGACCCCGCTCGAATCGGACCTGGACGTAACATACTCCTTAGATACCAGATTCATCCCGTCGTGCAGAGAGCTTACTATGCACATGTCGCCAAGTACGTAGTAGGGCCTGATCTCTTCGGGCGAAAAATGCCTTTTCAGATATATTATCGGCTTCCAATTTCCGTCGGAATATTTCCAATTCTTTTTTTCTATCAGATCATCTATCTCTCCCATCAATTCATGATAGCGCTTTATATGCGTGCGGCTCGGCGCGGCCAACTGGATGAATACAAATTTATTTATATATTCGGGGTACTTTTCCAGGAATCTGTCAATAGCGAGTATGCGCTCTATTATGCCCTTGGTATAATCTATCCTGTCTACAGCCACGGCTATAAATTTATCTTTGAGCTCGAGTTCTTGCTTTATTTTTTTTACTTCTTCCTCGCTTACCTTTGGAATGTTGCCCGACATATACCCGTCCACGCTTATGGGAAAAGCCCTTACAAATGTCTCTTTATTGCCCCTTACGATACTGAATTTTTCCGTATCTACGCGGCACTCGATAAGCCTGTTTGCGGTATCTATAAAATTGTTGCATTGAAACTGAACGTGAAAGCCTATTAAGTCGCAGGCCAGCATACCGTCCAATATTTCCTGCTGATAAGGACAGATGGCGAAGACCTCGGGATTCGGCCAGGGAATATGCCAGAAAAGCGCTACAGTAGCGTCGGGGCGCTTCTCCTTTATCATCGCGGGAAGCAGAGTAAAGTGGTAATCCTGTATAAACACAAAGGGATTATTGGCCGGCAGCTCCTCAAGCACGCTTTCGGCAAACTTAAGATTTACTTTCTTATACATCTGCCAATCGGTTTCGCGGAAAATAGGCCTTGTGTGCGTAACATGGCAGAGCGGCCACAAACCTTCATTGGAAAAACCGTAGTAATAACCTTCTTCCTCTTTCTTTGTAAGAAATACTCTCTTCAATATATAGCGGTTGTCTTTAGGGGGAACGCCCAGTTTATTTTTTGAATTAACAAATTTTTTGTCTTCTGTGCCGCTGCCGTGGGCTATCCACGTACCGCCGCAGGCGCACAATATGGGGTCTATCGCGGTGACTACGCCGCTTGCGGGGCGTATGCACTTGGCAGCGCCTGTTATACTGTCTATAACATTCATATACGGCTCGCGGTTTGACACCACAAAAAGCGCGTTATCGCCCAGTTTTGCGTGGATAAGGTCGCGCAGTTTGTTTTCCGTCCAGCTTTCATCTTTCTGCACGCGTTCATGCGCCTCATCGGTCACTACTTTTCTTGCCACCCGCAGGCTCAATGCGACCTGTTCCACCTCGCTTATTAATTTGCCGAACTCGCCCTTCTCTTCGAAGGGTTTCAATTTATCTATCTCGCCCTTTTGAAAATGCTTAAACCACTGCGTAAGGCGGCGCATGGGCAGTACGAACATCTGCCATTGTATTAACAAAACGATCGCGGTCACAAGAGATAATAAAACTATCAGCGTGATGCTTATACTCCTCCACAACTGGGTCAGTACAGTGAACAAATAAGAGGTATCATAAATCACCTCTACCAAACCCAGCGGATTGCCGTCGTCGCCTGTAACAGGAATTATGTAACTGTAAACGGAATACTCCTTATACCTCATCAATGTGCCGCGGCTCTTTTTATCGGCCAACGCCTCTTTTATGTACGCCTTATCTTTTTCCCGCCAGTCGGCAATGCGCTCGGTAATTGCGAGGGTCTGGCCGTCTTGATCGTAAATAGCACAGCCCTGGAGCCGTTCCCTTTTTTGAAAACTCTCTACCAGCCGGTTAGCGGACCTTAAATCGTTATTCATAAGAGTGTATTTTGCGGATACTTCTATACTCTCGCCGACGGCCTTGGCCTTCCTCCTCAGGTCGTCCATCTGCTTTTCGTCCTCAAATTTGACCTGCATAATACCGAATATCGTAAATCCTACGGTCACAATGATTAGAATAGGCAGAAGAAATAGAAGTATTCTTTTCATGGCTTACTTCCCTCTTTCTCCTGTCCGTAGTTTATGGCTCTGATCGGGTAAGGGATATTTATGGATTCTTTAGCATACTCCTCATGAAGCCTTTTTACAAATTCGTGCTTGACCAGATACTGGTCCACGAATTCCTTGGCCCTTAAGATAACGGTGAAATTTATACTGAAATCGTCAAAGGTGTGATAGCGGATAAACGGGTCAAATTCCGGAACGCCGCCCTTAACTTCTTTCATAACCTCTTTGGCCACTTTACAGGTGACCTTCTCCACTTTTTTGAGGTCGCTGTCGTAATGGACACCCAGATTGACCAGCACCGCCATATCTTTTTCGGGCAGACAAAAATTGGTAACTATGGATTTGCTCAGTTTCTCGTTCGGCACAAGGACTATATTGTTAGGCAGCATCCTGATCTTGGTTGTGCGCCAGTTGATATCTGTAACGTATCCCTCTTCTCCGGAGTCAAGCTTCAGGTAATCGCCGACCCTGATCTGGCGTGTCAATATTATATGGAAGCCGGCGAAAAGATTGGAAAGCGTGTCCTGTAAAGCCAGCGCAACCGCCAGGCCGCCTATGCCAAGGGTGGCGAGAATCGGGGTTATGGATATGCCAAGCGCGTTTAAAATTATTAAAATACCGATGGCAAATATGATTATGCTGCTTATATGCTGCGTAAGCGAGGTAACCGGCAGGGTTGATTCGAGTTTACGGGAATACGCGTTTATTAAATTGCTGGCCATGCTGGCCAAAACAAAGGTGACGGAAAATATAGCAAGAATCAGTAATGATCTATCTATAATGCGTACCACGCCTGCGGGAATAGCTGTAGTTTGCAGCGCAAAATACAAACCAAGCATGAGGGACCATATTATAGACGGCCCCCTTAGCGCCTCAACAATGATATCATCAATAGGCGTTATGGTCTTTTTAGCCCAGTGGGCAAGCCGCACAAAAATGATCTTCCTTACGATAAGCCCTAAGAATAAGGTGAGTAAAAATATGCCTAACGGCATAAGCATATTAAGGTGCTCTTGTAATGAAAATCCTGAGATTTGGTCCATGGTCTCCCCTTTTCTATAATTTTGGTAATATAATACTATATCACTTGGGCGGGTAAAATACAAGGGCAAACGGGGACGTCTCTATTTGGCATTTTGTAGTTGTCTTCAGCCATTAGCAAACTTTCTTTCCTTAATCCAGCAATATAAAACAGGGACCAAAATAAGATTGGATAATGTCGCCGTAACAAGGCCTCCCACGGTAGGAGCGGCCATCGGTTTCATGATTTCGGAGCCGGTGCCGGTAGACAGCATGACCGGGAGAAGAGCAATGATAGTCGTCGTGGTAGTCATCATTGCAGGCCGCACTCTCAATAACCCGCCCTCTATCACGGTAGCTCGTATTTCAGCCACTGTTTTTGGCATCTTGTTCTTGAATAAATCATCCAAGCATGAAACCAATACCACCGCATTATCCGTCGCTACGCCAAATAAAGCAATAAAGCCCACCCATACGGCGGTTGAGAATTTGAAGCCTAAAATGAATAAAAGTATAATACCACCCATGAGCGATACTGGAATGCCGGTGCTGACTACAGCTAGGGAAGTAAAGGAATTGTTGAACGCTACATAGAGAAGCAACAATATAATGGCTAAACATATAGCTAAGGATGGGATCAGTTTTTTACGCGATTCCATTTCCGACTCAAACTGGCCTGACCAGCCGATATAATATCCCGGCGGAAGATCGATCTTCCCGCTTTTTATCGCCTCGTTCACGACTTTCTGCGCGGATTTTACAAAATCCACCAGCCCTACGACGTCCTGGTTAACATTTATGAATATGCGCGCATACGGCAGAGTATTTTCCGATTGAATCATAGACGGCCCCGTAACCTTCACCAATTTTGCTACCTGGCTCAAAGGCACCTGCTCGCCCATCATACTCGAAACAAATATTCTTTCCAGAGCCTCGGGCCGATCCCTTAACTCACGCATATATCTTACTCTGACGGGATAGCGCTCTCTTCCTTCTACCGTCGTAGTAAGGTTTTCTCCGCCGATAGCGGTCATAATAATATCCTGAATGTCATCTATCCTTAATCCGTAGCGGGCGGCCTTTGCTCTGTCTATCTCAATTTCAAAATAAGGCAGACTGCCGAAACGTTCGGCAAAAGGCGAAACCGCGCCTTTAACTTTGCTTACTATTTTTTCCAATTCTATGGCTATCTCTTCTATCTTTTTCAAATCCGATCCAAAAACTTTGATGCCTACCGGCGTCTGAATTCCCGTCGCCAGCATATCGATGCGGTTTCTGATGGGCTGTGTCATTATGGGGCTTACGCCGGGTATCTCTGTCTTTTCCTGAATTTCCCGTATCAACTTCTCTCTTGTCATTCCCCTCCGCCACATCTTTTGCGGTTTCAAATGAATAATCGTCTCGAGCATTATTATGGGCGCCGGATCGGTTGCAGTTTCTGCGCGGCCTAATTTTCCTACAACCCATTCAACCTCATTGGGAAATTTCTCCTTTATTATCATATCCTGCGTTTTTAAGACTTCCTGTACCTGCGTCAAAGATGCTCCGGGTAATAGAATGGGCATGAAGAGCAGGTCCCCTTCATTGAGCGGAGGCATAAATTCCTGTTTCATCGAGACGGCCAATATGCCGCCTATAAGTAATACCGCAAGAGCAATTAACACAACGGTCTTTTTGCGGTCTAATGCCCACTTTATAGCAGGTTTGTATATCTTAAAAAGAAATCTGGAAGTAGCGTTATCTTCGGCTAATCTCAGTTTTCCCCTTAATAAATAATATGACAACGTCGGCAGCAAAGTTAATGCGATAAGCGCGGCGCCGAACATGGCAAACGTCTTTGTGAACGCAAGCGGCCTGAATAATTTTCCCGCCTGGCCTGTCAATACAAAAACCGGGATAAAGCCGACTATTGTCGTAAGTAGGGCAAACAAGACGGGCCTGCCTACTTCCTGGGCAGATTTAATGCACACTTCAAGGCGTTCCTCAGCGGGCAGTTGAGGCAGGCCTCTTTCGTTGCGGCGTTCGGCGATTTTGCGGTACATATTCTCTACCAAGACGCAGCCGGAATCAACCATAACGCCGATGGCGATTGCTATGCCGCCCAAAGACATGATATTGGCATCGACCCCTATCTGCCGCATTAATATAAAAGCTATTAAGACCCCTATCGGAAGCACAATGGATATGATGATACTGCCCCAGAAATGGAGCAGGAATACCGCAATGACAAATATGGTAATAATTATTTCCTGAATTAACGCGCTGGTTAATGTGCTGATGCACCTTTTAATAAGGCCGGTGCGGTCATAGAAAGGCACGATTCTGACTCCGGGCGGCAATCCCACTTTTAATTCTACGATCTTCTTTTTTATATCATTAATCACTTTTAACGGATTCTCTCCGTAGCGCATCAGGACAACGCCGCCGGTAACCTCTACGCCTTCTTTATCCAATGCCCCTCTTCTGAATTCCGGCCCCAAAGTAACAGCGCCGATATTTTTTATATAAACGGGCGTACCCGCGTGGCTTGATATGACTATATTTTCAATGTCCGTAACGTTTTTAATGAAACCGACGCCGCGAACTATATATTCTACCTGCCCCTCCTCAAAGACCTTGGCCCCTACGTCTATATTGGAGCGCTTGACCGCTGTCAGCACATCCATTAATCTTATGTTATACGAAAGCAATTTATTGGGATCGACGTCTACCTGGTACTGCTTGACATAACCGCCAACGGAGCCTACTTCCGAAACACCCGGAACAGCATTTAATTGATACCGCACATACCAGTCCTGCAGGGAACGCAGCTGGGATAAATCGTATTGGGAGGCAATAAGCGGATTTTTATCTATAGGACATAAACCCGGCTTATCGTAAGATTCCTGGGGATGGTCGGGACAATAGTAACCGTTTTCTACGGTATACCAAAAGATCTGCCCTATGGCCGTGGCATCTGGGCCTAAAGAGACCATTGCCCCTTCGGGCAAACCGGCGGTAGCAAAATTAAGCCTTTCCAGAACGCGGGTTCTCGCCCAATAGTAATCGACATCCTCTTTGAAAATGAGATAGACCATGCCGATGCCGAAACCCGATGAGGAGCGTATAACTTTTACGCCCGGTGTGCCCAAAAGGCGGGTGGTAAGAGGGTAGACCACCTGGTCTTCGACATCTTTAGGGCTTCTCCCCGGCCAATCGGCGAAAACGATGACCTGCAGTTCACCGATGTCAGGGATCGCGTCAATTGGCGTATTTTGTATCGAAAAGATGCCCCATATGATTATGAGAGCGAATGCCGAAATTACTAAAAAACGGTTCTTTAGACATGTCTCTATTATTTTGTCTATCATATTACTTTCTCAATGTCGGTGCGGGGGGTGTTTTTTCTTCTTCTGTAGTCAGCGCGCCACCGTAAGCGCCGCTTATTCCTCCGCTTAACTGGCTTTGCGAATCTATCAAGAAATTTGATTTGGTTACGACTTTGTCGCCTTCTTTTAGACCGCTTAAGACGGGATAAAACTTCTGTTCCTGGTCGTCGACTTCAGCGCTTGCCTCAGGGCCGAGTTTTACTTTTTTGCCTATAAAAGCGCCTCCCCCGATATCCACGTAAACTATCTTCCGCGCGCCCGTATCCAAAACCGCGTCTTTAGGAATGGCTAAAGTCATGTGCGAACCATCAGTATTCACATACATGCTTTCTATAATTACATCGGCATACATCTCCGGCTGCAGCTTCCTATCTTTATTATCGGCTTCTATCCTTATCTTCGCGGAGCGGGTCATCGGATTGATTACGGGACTTATTGACTTTATCACGCCGTCAAATCTTTCGCCCGGATAAGCCGTAGTAGTTATTAAAACGCCCTGCCCTACTTTTATCCATCCCAGTTCATATTCATAGATATCCGCGTATACCCACGCCTTTTCCTCCGGCAATACTAAATTCATCTGGGCTATTCCCTCTTCCTCCAACGCTCTTATCTCGTCATCGCCCATTCCGAGAAGCCTCAATCTGAATTTCGATTTTTCAACAAGGTCGTCGGCCCTTTTTATGACGCCCTGGTCAGAACTATTTTTCACCTTCTCGCGCGTCTCAAGGGCGGTAAGGAATTCTTCTTGTGATACGGCTAACTCCGGATCAAATGCCACTTTGCCCACAGTGCGTATAAGCTTGGAAAGGTGGCGTTTTATTATTTCCTCAGTCTTAACGCCGGCTAATTCTATCTGTTCGGGGCTAAGCTTAACTCTTGAAAGGACTTCTCCGCCCACCGGCTGATCATCCGCCTCTTCATATACAGGGATAAAATCCATGCCCATAGAATCTTTCATGGGAACTTCCGATGTAATAGCGGGATTCATCGGGTTGCGGTAATATAAGATTTTCCGCTGGACTGTTTTTTGTGTCTTTTTGGCCAGGGGCGTTGTCTTTGCCGTGTCTTGCGGTTCTATCTTCTTAAGTGGCTTTTTGCAGACCGGGCAATTCATTGGCTTATCCGTCTTCATAATAAAAGAGTGGCCGCCGCAAATACATTGCGTATCCGGTTTCCCCTCGTCGCAATGCGGGCAATGGCCTTCTTCCCTTACTCCACAGCCATAATACGCTTCTGTCGTTTGCGGTGTTTCGGTCCTTAGCGGTACTTCTTTGGCAACCTGTTCCTGCCCAGTTTTTTTCGCGCAACCTGACGCAGCAAATAGAAGCACCATAATTAAAACGATGATTTTCCGCATAAAATACCCTCCCCTATCCGCCTTCGCCGAATACTTCCGCCTACGCCACATTGCTTTCGCGCGTGGCTTCGTCGGACAAGTATTGTGTTTGGCTTCGGCGGATGTCGCCCTAAAAAATATCTGCAGGGCTCCACAAATCCGTACCTACTGCCTCTTCCAGGTCCGCCTTTGCTGTTTCCAGTTCAAAAATTGTCTTATAGTAATCCAGTTTTATATCCAAAAACATTCTCTGGCTGTCCAGAAGATTCAAAAAGTCCACCTGCCCCGCTTCATAGCCCGTAAGAGAGGCTTTAAGCGCCTGCTCTGCCTGCGGGATAAAGGACGTCTCAAATGTTTCTACCAGCTTTTTGTATGATTCCGCCTCGGCATAAGCGTATTTTACTTCAAAAAGCGCCATATTTTCCATCGTATTGTAATCCGCGCGTATCATATCGAGTTCTGATTGTTTTTCTCTGACTCCCGGCACCTGTTTCTCCATGAACCATATGGGGATGCTGACGCCCAGCATGCCTTTCCATCTGCCGCTTGCGTCACTGGCTATCATTTGCTCAAATTTGCCGGAGAGATCGGGTAAAAATTCATTCCACGCAAGCATATAGGCAGTTTTGCCCCTTTCCACGGCATATTGAAACGCGCGAAGTTTCGGCCGGTATTCCTTGGCCGCCGCAAATAGTTCGCTAATGGATTCCGCTACATCTTTTCTTTCCAAAACGTCCTCAATGCGTAATCCCTCATCCGGATCTTTATTTAAAAGTATGTTCAATTTTGCTTTGGCAATCTGAAGTTTCTGATCCAACAAAATCAGTGAATTGTCTACCTTAGCTATTTCCACATCCGCTTTTAAAACATCCTGCTGGCTTCCCTTATTAACCGAATAGCGCGCCGCCGCGCTTCGCGCAAACTGTTCCAGGATGGCTTTGTTCTCATCGGTCACACCCTCGGCTTTTTCCAGATACCAGATTTCAAAATATGCCGATTTTACCCGCGCTATTATGCCGCGCTCTTTCTCGCGGTAATTTTCATACGAGATCTTAGCGTCTTTGGATGCGATCTGCGAACGGAGTAAAAGCTTTGTAGGAAACGGCATTTTTTGGGAAATCGCCCAGCTCTTCATCCCTTTTCCGGCTACTCCCGGAACACCTGCGCGCATTTTGTCATAGATAAATTCTGCGGTAGGATCATCGGGCATAAGTTCCTGGGATACTTTTGTTTTCGCTGCTTCGTAGTTTTTCTTAGCGGCTAAAATCTCGGGATTGGCTCTAAGCGCTTCATCTATGGCCGCTCTTAATGAGAGGGGTGGTTCTTCGGCATAGGAAATTAAGACATTGACGCAAGCAAGCATTGAAAAAAGAAGAACACATAAGGATAATTGCACGCCGTGTTTTTTCTTCATCGCGATATGTTTATTCTTTCTCTTTGTTTATTATATCTATATATTTCTGCGGGTCTTTTTTGAAGTCATCTATGCACATAGGGCAGCAGAAATTATATATTTTACCCTCATAGGCATAGGTGGCTTTTGTTTTTTCGTCTATCTTCTCGCCTGTAACCGGACATATTGTATTGCCGACATCGACCAGTTTTGTTTCCTGAGTCTTGCTATGGCCGGGATCCATATGGCCGGCATGAACATTGCCGCTCTCTTCCGTGCCGCACATCGCAGCATAAGATGCATTTTTAAATCCGAATATTGCTACCCCAACCAACAATGCTATCAACAGCTTTTTCTTCATCTCGTCCTCCTCTACTATTACATAACATTATACACCCTCCATATAGTTTTCCTATATTTCTATTTTAACCTCTTGTTTTTCTGAACCTTGATATTAACTCCATAATCTCATTTATTTTTTTCTGCTTCTCTCCCGCGGATTTCCCCTTTAAGGCGTTTACAACGCAGCTATCCAAGTGCTTCTTGAATATACTATCTTCTATGCGGTATAATGCGCCGATAACCGAATGAATCTGGGTAACAATATCGATGCAGTACCTCTTTTCTTCGATCATCTTTTGAAGGCCACGGACTTGGCCTTCAATCTTTTTTAAAAATTCTAATTGCTCCTCATGGGTAGTAACCTGTTTCACTTCGCCACCTCTTGACCCAAGTATACCATACCCCCCTACCCCATGTCAAGCATAATTTCACTTACCATAAGGGGATATTTCCCTCAGGCCTTTTATCACAGACGGGAGCTCGTCTATTATATAATCTATTTCCTTCTCGGTGTTATATCTGCTTAAACTGAAACGTATGGAACCCTGGATAAAAGTAAAAGGGATACCCATAGCCCGCAGGACATGCGATGGCGTTAATGAACCAGAAGTGCACGCAGAACCGCTTGAAGCCGCAATTCCTTTTTCGTCAAGCTTGAGGAGTATCGCTTCTCCCTCAATAAACTCAAATGAGATATTGCAAGTATTGGGAAGCCTATACTCCCTATGGCCGTTTATTTTTGAATTGGATACTGTTTTAAGTATAGCGCCTTCTAACTTATCGCGGAGTTTTTTAACGCGCGCATTCTCTTCCCCGATATTCTTTTTGGCCAATTCGCAAGCAACACCCAGCCCGACAATAGACGCTACGTTCTCTGTCCCGCCGCGCCGGCCGTGTTCCTGATGGCCCCCTACCAAAAACGGAGTAAATTTTGTGCCTTTGCGCACACAAAGCGCGCCCACGCCTTTCGGCGCATGTATCTTATGCCCTGAGATGGATAAAAGATCGACCGGAAGCTTTGTCAATTGAAAAGGAATCTTTCCTGCCGCCTGAACCGCGTCTGTATGAAATACGGCTCCTCTTTGCCTCGCGATTTCGGCGATCTCTTCAATGGGAAAGATCACGCCCGTCTCATTATTGGCGTACATCACGGAAATAAGCGCCGTATCGTGGTCTATAGAGGCTTTGAGCTCGTTCAGGTCTATCATGCCTTCGGTGTTAACATTGAGATACGTCACTCGATAACCGGCCGTTTCAAGGTACTGGCACAGATTCAACACGGCCGCGTGTTCTACTTTTGTAGTGACGATATGCCGCTTCTCCGGATAAGACCGAAGCGTGCCTATTATCGCGGCATTATCGCTTTCGGTGCCGCAGCTTGTAAATATTATTTCGGAAAGGCTGCTCGCCCCCAAAAGGTCCGCTACGCTCTGCCGCGCGCTTTCTACATTGCGATGTACTGCCCCGCCGAAGGTGTGCATGCTTGAAGGATTTCCGTATCTTTCGGTAAGAAACGGCTTCATCGCCTCGAAGACTTCGGGCGCAACCATGGTAGTCGCATTATTATCGACGTATACTACTTTCATTCCTTTACCTCTTCCACTACTATACTTTCATCGACGAATTCTCTTAATTTCGATTCTACAAGGACTTTCAGCGTAACGCCCGTCGCGGGGCAGCCCAGGCATGTGCCCAATAATTTCACATAAACTTTGTTGCGGTCTATATCGACGACTTCTATGTTTCCGCCGTCGGCCTTAAGGCTGGGGCGGATCTCTCTGTCTATCGTTTCCTGTATGGCGGCAATTCGCTGGAGATTGGTAAGTTTAAACTTCGGCAGCTCTTTTTTATATACGGCCTTACTTCCTTCTTTCTTCCAGAATTCGTTAAGTAATTTTTCTATCTCCGGCTTGCATTTGCCGCAGCCGCCGCCGGCTTTAGTATAATTGGTTACTTCTTCTACCGTATGGAGATTATTCTCCTTTATGGCGCGGATTATCTTCTTGTCGGTAACGCTGAAACATTTGCAGATGATTTTTTCTTCGCCCACCATTTCTTTTTTAGCCGGCGTACCTCTGTAATTGGATATCGCCGCCTCAAGCGCCTCCATACCCATTACAGAGCAATGCATCTTCTCTTCGGGCAGGCCCCCAAGATAGTCAGCGATATCTTTATTTGTAACGCGGGAGGCCTGTTCTATGGTCATACCCTTGATGATTTCTGTAAGCGCCGAGGATGAAGCAATGGCGCTGGCGCAGCCGAAAGTCTGGAATTTGGCGTCTTTTATAATACCGGTGGATTTCTCTATGCGTAGGGTAAGCCGCAGCGCGTCGCCGCATATTATGCTGCCTACTTCGCCTACGGCGTCAGGATTTTCAATCACGCCTGTGTTGTGCGGGTTTTTGAAAAACTCTTTTACTTTGTCAGAATAATCCCACATAGTATCTCCTGCGAGAAGTATTCAATTTGCCGGGTTTACGACATTTATCGGCGATCCTTTTAAGAAACTCTTAATATTCTCTACGGTAGTATCTAAAATCCTCTTTAGCGCTTCTTTGGAATAAAAAGCGATGTGAGGAGTGAAGACAACGTTTTCCCTTTGTAGTATAAAAGCGTTTCTTAAAGTCAATTGAAGCTTCTCGGGATTATATAGTTCCTTTTTCTTTCTCAATAGCTGCTTCTCTTCCAGGATGAGATCCTCGCCCTCCAGGACGTCAAGGCCGGCTCCGGATAATATGCCTTCATCAAGCGCTTTAGTGAGGGCAATGGTGTCCACCAACCCCCCGCGGGCTGTATTAATAAGGACGGCTCCTTTTTTTATCAACCCCATATTCCCCTCATTTATCATATGGTGCGTCTTTTTGCCGTAAGGTGCGTGGAGCGTTATTATATCCGATTCCCTGAGAAGAGTCTCAAAATCCACATATCGAAACCCGAGTATTTCCGATAAAAACTGGTTCTCTGTCGGGTCGAAAGCGAGAACCTTCATGCTGAAGCCTACAGCCATTTTTATAACTCGCAGTCCGATGTGGCCTGTGCCGACGACCCCGATGGTCTTACCCTTAAGGTCAAAGCCCATAAGTTCCTTTATGGAAAAATCTCCCTCGCTGATTTTAAATTGGGATTTTTTGAGGTTCCGCGCAACCGATAAGATAAGAGCAAATGTGTGTTCTGCGACGGTATTCTCCCCGTATGTGGGAACATTGGAGACCACGATACCCTTTGATTTCGCGTAGGCAGTATCTACGTGGTCAAAACCCGTTGAGCGCGTGGTTATAAACTTGAGATTAGGCATGGCGTCTATCATCTCTTTATTTACCATTGAATGTATAAACGGGGAAAGGATAGAGGCGTCTTTGATTTTGTCCAACACTACATCTGCCGTCTCATCGAAGGTCTTGACAGAGCCCGTCTCGCGCAATGAGTTGCCAAGATACTCCCCCTCCCACGAATCTTCAATATCTACAAATGACATTACAGGTTTCATGTATTAGTCTTTTTTATCTCTTCTTTTATTATTTCGTCTATGTATTTGTCAGCCTCGCCCATATCGTCAAATATGTTGAAGATAGGCAGTATTTTCATCACGTCAAGCACTCTCTTGATCTGAGGCTGCAGGTTTATTATCGCGAAGGCCGCCTGCTTTCTCTTTAGCGCTTTTTCGGTAGAGATAATGACCCTTATGCCGGCCGAGCTTAGGTAGTCGACGCCTCCCATGTCTAAAGCGAGGGCCCTTATATTATCATCATTTATTTCGGTTATCTCGTCTTCCAGCTCTTGGTACGTCTCCGAGTCAAGTGACCCCGCAAGTTCAATGTTATACACATAGTTCTTCTTCTTAACCACCTTGATATCCAGCGCCATATTGTTCTCCTATCTTTATTTAACTGCCCTATTTTGCATTATATAAGGCGGAGACGCTGTTTGCAATGAAAAACTCCTATATTAGTCTTAGCTTTTCTTCACATAGATCTCTTTAGCAACGTCCTCTTCCAGGGCCAACTGAGTCTCTTCGGCGCGTATAACAACCGAGGGAAAGACCTGATGCACAAATACCCTGACGCCCGGAAGGATCCCCAGAGACATCAGCTTATGAAGCTGGGGGTGTTTACGGGTCAGGATATAAAGGACCTTGCCGGATTCGCCCGGCTTGAGTTTCGATAGGGGAACGGCTATGCTTTCAAGGAAATCTTTTGCCTTTTGACAGCAATCGCCGGCCGGTATGGCGAGGCCGTGCGGGCATTCCACGGGGTGACCCAGCAATGTACATATGCTTTCCTCTACCTCTTTCGACAGTATATGCTCAAATTCGCACGCCGAATAATCCATCTCGCGTCTATCAAGCTCCAAAACGTCGGTGAGCAGGCGTTCGGCCAGGCGTTGGCGCCTGATTATATCTTTTGCTTTCTCTTCTCCTGGGCCCGTCAATTTAACCAGTGTGCCGCTTACCGTAACATACCCTTCCTTTACAAGGTCATCAAGAATGTCCTCTTTAAGCTTTTCATAAATACGGGCCCTTACAGCGGCATCACCGCCTACCTTCTTTTCCCGCTCTTCCCACACTATGCTTAAGGCTTCCTCTATCTTTTGTTCTCTTTCCATATGGCCCCTGCCTTTCGCCTTTATATTTTAGATAACAGAAATACCCAATTTAAAAATCATGTAGCGCAATACAAAATTTAATACGCCTCCGAACGCAAACGCAAATACAAATACAAACGCCGCGATAATAAGGGCTGCCTTCAGCCCTCTCTCTTTTATCATAACAAAAAACTGCGCTATGCACGGTACGAATAAAGTAATAACTACCAGGCTGACCAAAACCTGTATCTTATCAAGCGCGCCGGACTTAGAAAGCATGTATAAACCTGCCGCGCCGTAATCTCTCCTTAAAAAACCGATGATGAAGGCATCTGCGGCTTTTTCGGGCAAGCTCAGCATATTTACCACCAGCGGGCTAAGTAAGTGCTCTAACCATTTAAGGATGCCTATTTTATTCGTTACAAAAAGAACCAGTGTCCCCGCCACAAATAAAGGCACGGCTTCCTTAAGATACCATTTAAGCCGCGCGAGCGTCTTTGATAAAATATTGCTTATCTGCGGCAGCCTGATAGGGGGGATCTCCTGGATAAAAGGCGAGCGCGCGCCGGGTATTATTTTGGAAGCTACAAAACCGACCGCGATTATGACGAAAAGTATCGCCGACATCCAAATCATAAGCGCCCTGCCGGACAAACTGCTGAGAATGCCCATGATTACGCCCAGCTGCGCGGAACAGGGTATAGCGAGCGCGAGCAGTAAAGTCACCAATATGCGCTCTTTCTTGGTATCCAGGATCCTTGTTGTCAATGTCGCCATAGTCCCGCAGCCAAGTCCGAGTATTATAGGCAAAACGGCCCTGCCGTTTAAACCCATCGTCCGGAAGATCCTATCGGATAGTATCGATAATCGCGGCAGATATCCTGAATCCTCCAGCACGCCGAAAAAAATGAAGAAAGCCGTAACTATGGGAAATATAATAGCGAAAGCATAAGTAAGGGCCATCGTAAGAATCCCGTAATCGCCCACGAGAAGCTCCTTTACAATGCCCATAGTTACATATTTGTCTATGATATTTGTGAAAAACGGGTTTATTATTTTTCCGAAGACCGTATTTTCAAAAAAATCCACGCCTGCGCCTGCGGCAAATTTTCCGACGAAGTAATACATAAAAACCAATACGAGGATAAGTATGGGTACGCCTGTTACGGGCCTCATAGTCAGGCGGCTTATGATTTCCGCCACATCCTTCTTCAAAGGTTTTGATACCTGCAAAACCTCTTCCGCCAGATAGGCGGCTATTCTATTCCTGGCGTGCCTTTTCTCTAAAATATCCTCTATGCGGGGGTGCGGAATTCTGGCTTTCGGTATAGCCGCTCTGAGTTTCGGAAGGCCTTCGCCGGTTACCGCTACGGTCTCGACCACATCTATTCCCAATCTTTCGGACAGTTTCTTCGTGTCTATCTTCATGCCCCGCTCTCTCGCTTCATCAGTCATATTCAGATTTAAGACAAGGGGCAGATTGAGTTTTATAAGCTCCAGAGTAAGAAGTAGTGATCTTCGCAAATTCTTACTGTCGGCCACTTGAATTATGCAGGCGATATCGCCTTTAGACAGTATATCGCGGGTCACTCTCTCGTCCTCGGAGTACGGCGTCAGGCTATTCACGCCCGGCGTATCTACGATCGAGAATTTTTGGCCTCCGAACTTACCTATACCTTTCGATATATCTACGGTCGTGCCGGGATAATTCGACACTGTGACGTAGCTTTTGGTCAGCGTATTGAAGATTACACTTTTACCGACATTGGGATTTCCGACTAATACGATATTCACTTCTGCGTCTCCGATTTGCCTATTTTAGTTATTTTACCACAAATTGATTATAACTGCACTTATTTTCCCGAATATGCCCCGCTACATTCTGTCTCCCCCTTATAATAATGGTATTCCTATAATTAATCTAGCCTGCAGGTCATCGCTTCTTTTATTGAGCCCCGCTACCGCTCCAAGCGATACCCAGAATTTATTCGTTGACCATGATACTGTAGGGCCTGCGTAATATTTTCTGCCGGCATAATTGCCCTTTGATTCAACTCCGACCTTAAACTGCGGGATTATGCTGTAACTAATACCTGCGGCGTATTCATGCTCTGTCTTGCCGCCGGACGCTAGCTCCTGCTTTAGTATAAAGTTATAGGCAAAGTTAAAATCCCCCATATCTTTAGCAAGTATGACTTTACCTTCCAGTACATTATGCTTTTCCAGATTATCGTTCCTTATATATTCAAGGTAGAGCAGCGTATCAAGCGGCAGCTTATTCTTCTCAAAGAGCCTATATCGGGTCCTGATCTTAAACCCATCATATTCAAATGTATTAGATGAAGCGGTATTGGACTGCTTAAATTGCTGGTACATGCTTATATCCCAGTGGTCCGTTATTCCGTATTCCAATTCAACCCAGTGCTTCCAGGTGTTGGGCTTTGCCCTCTCTATATTCTTCTGCTCCTCCGTCAAATAGTATTCAATCTCCGCATGGCCATTAGGCATGGTTTGGTATTCGTACGTCCAGACATAGCCCCTTCTATCCGCACCTGCTTCCTTCGCCATACCTAACACTAATAACAACGCTGCCGCCGAAACTGCAATCTTACTCTTCCACATATTACTACTCTCCTTTTCTCTCTTTGTTATTGAAAATCATTTTCAATAACTTTTTAAAAAAATATTACCCTTTGCACTTCCTGCATATGCCGAATATTTGTAATCTGTGTTTCAATGGTATGAAGCGATTTTCTTTGGCCAGTTTGTCTTGAAGTTTCTCTATCTCCGGTTTCATCACTTCTACATAACTCCCGCATTTCGTACAGATAAGGTGGTCGTGGTGCCCATGTTCATATTTATGCTCAAACCTTGCTATACCATCACCGAAATCGATTTCGTTACAAAGACCTGCCTCTTCCAGAAGCTTCATCGTTCGGTATACGGTAGTATAACCTATGGCAGGGTTTTTCTTCCTCAGTATCTTATGCAGTTCATCTGCGGAGAGATGTTTTTCTGTCGAGAGGAACGCCCTTAGCACTTCCTCTCTCTGCGGTGTATACCTAAGCCTCTTTTCCCTGATAAACTTTTCTAATATCTCAAACTCTTTTCTCACGCTGTTATCCATCCTCTTTTGCGCAATTATTGAAAACCACTTTCAATAATATCACAAAAAATAACCTTTTGTCAATAAAAATATTTCGTTTGGATTATTTTTTCAAGTTCTTAAATAGCTTTTTGTGGATAACCTGCCGAGCTCGATCAATTGCGCTTTCGAGGAACCCACACCGCCCCTTTGCGTTGGGGCGTTTGGGTCTTCTTTTCTTGCGGATGCCTTATGAGTTTTTTAAAAAAATCTTGATATTCTTTGAAAAGCGGGTCATTATTCAATTGCCGTAATTCTTCCGCTTTTCTGTAGTCATCCCAACTTTTACCATATTCTTTCTTTTCGTAATACGCGACTGCCCGCTCAAAGAAATAATAACTACTATTCGGGTCCAGCTCAATTGCTTTGCTGCATTCGGATACGGCGCTATCGTATTGACCCGTATTGCAAAGCATAATTCCCAAGCGGCCATATGCTTCTGCATTTTTTGGATTAATTTCTATGGCCTTTCTAAAATCAGCGATGGCCTGATCGTATAATTTTTTCTTGGCATATAGATCCCCCCTGTCCAGTAATGCTCTGATATGGTCCGGATCTATTTCCAGCGCCTTTGTATAATCGCTTATAGCTTTATCGCCTAAACCCTTATTTTCATACGCTGCCCCCCTGCCATCGTAAGCACGGGCGTATCGTGGATCTATTTCTATTGCCTTATTGTAATCGGAAATGGCCTGATCATAGAGGCGCTTTACGCTGTAGGCATTGGCTCGCCCCATGTATGCATTAATGTATCTCGGATTTAGTTCTATTGCCTTTGTAAAGTCAGTAATGGATTCGTCATATTTACCCTTTTGCTGATAAATTAGCCCCCGAGTAGCATATGATTTAGCTAAAGCCGGGTCTAGTTCGATCGCTTTATTAAGATCGGTTATAGCCTGGTCATAGAGGCCCTTTTTTAAATAATCAAGTCCTCTATTGTGATAAAATACCGCATCCTTTGGAGTTTTTTCATCAATGTCTTCCTCTGCAGCCAAAGAATACGAAATAAAAGAGCATGCTATCAGAATTAAAATTAGTATCTTCTTCATGGTTTTTGCTCTCCTCGTTTCATAAAATAAGATCGACCGCTAAATAGCACAGCGCCCCGATAATCAATCCGGCAGAGAAGCCGTGTGTAAGAGAAATCGCAATCGCGCCGACCGATCCAAGCACCGACGCGACACCGTTAATGCCGTACATCCATGGGATAAAGTGCCCTAAACCATTTTCATACATTAAATTCATGGCTGCTGGAAATGGGATTCCGAGCAGAAATCCTAAAGGAATCAAAAAAGACGAAGCTATGAGGCTTTTGACTATAACGGTATTCGCTAAAAAAGCGTTTAGTATAAACTTGTGTACAAAAGATATGGCTATTACCGATATAAATATAAGTAGAGCCGCCATTTTTATCCTCTTCATGTTATCTTTAAAAAGCCTTTTGCCGTAAAAGCTCCCTGCGCCCATGCCGGATAAAAGCGATCCTAAAAGTACGGCAAGCGATATTGTCGGTGAGCCGAGAAATAGCGTAAGTTTTTGAAAAAATGCGATCTCTATCAGCATAAATCCTGCGCCGAGCAGCACAAATAAGACAATTGAATTGACGATCTTTATATTGATCCTCATAAATATGGCCGGCAGCACTATTATCAATACACAGACCGACAATACTACCTGCAGAAGAAATAGGACTTCGGCAGTGAGCCCTTTTTGATGTTTAAAGAAGAACGGTTTATCATCTTTAGCCGGACTTATGTCCGTGCGCACGCGCTCTATTATTTTATTCAAGTTAGGCTTTTCTTTTAACAAATCCGCCATGGTCATATTAAAAAATGCTGTGTCGGAACTCATATCCATACCATGCCCCATCTTAGTGTGATCCATCTTAGTGTGATCCATCTTAGTATGATCCATCGGCGGCGTAGCAGGCGCCTGCGCATGCCCCATCTTAGCATGATCCATATGATCCATTGGCGGCGACTGAGAGGTTTCTACTGAAGGCATCACGGCAGCGGTTTGTTTATCGGCATATTCTTTCAATTGCCGTTCATACGGCATGTAAGAGTAGTAAACATCGTCGCCTTTCAATATCTGCTTTATTTTATAGTTATCTTCCATCTCCTCATAGGTAAAAGGTTTTTTCTTCAACACCACTACCGGATTCATGCCTTTCCCGATTACATAAAAGCAGTTCATCGCATCTTGATGCTTTATACCTCTTTCTCTAAGCGCTGTCAATAAAGTCGTGATAAAACGCAGCGTTTCGGGCGCATGATGAAAGACGCCTATCATCCTGCCTTCGTCCGTCAAGTGATCAAGATACTCCCCGACCGACTCGACAGTGAATAGATAATTCTCCGTCAGAGCAAATCCTTCGAAACTCCTTGATGTCTTTGTGAGCGGAATCGTAATCATTATGATGTCATATTTTTTGTCGGAACCCCTTACGAAACTCCTCCCTTCGTTAACGACTATATCTACATTTTCAAAATCCGTGTATATTCCTCCGTTATAGTCTCTGTATTCCTTAACAATGTCAACGAAATCGGGATTGATTTCCACGCCTGTAATATCTTTTACGCCGGCAAGCAGTCCAAGCAAAATCTCCCGGCCGCCGCCAGGGCCGATAACAAGCAAGCTGTCTTTTTCGTAATTTTTCAAAGGGAGAAAAGGCAGCCCGCCCGAAAAACCCAGGGTTAACGCCGATGCCAATCTGCCGGCTTTCTTTAAATCACCGTCAAACCTATACATCGCCGTGCCTGCCGCTCCGTCTATAAAAAGATGCATCGCGGCATTGTCATCTTTGTACGCCACTAAATCAGTGCGGCCGAACGCGCTCCATTTGCTTTCCACAAGCTCCATATTAGAATCCGGATCGCTTAACATCCCGTACAAGTCCTTATTGGGATCCTCGGCTATGGGGACTTCGTTTAAGACCGGGAAGGACAGGTCTGCGAAAAATAAAAGTATGCATATGACGGACGCTATCATTGGGATCTTAAACGACAATATTTTTCTGCCGCCTGCAAGAAAAAAAGATGCGGCCGA
>JAHIPI010000025.1 GCA_018894435.1 Candidatus Omnitrophota bacterium
AAATATATATTCGATTTTATCTATGGTATATTAACCGCCGAATTTGAGTTTGAGGACAAAGAAAAAGCGCTAGAATTTTTCCAAAAGTTAAGGCAGGAGTTCCGCGGCTGGAATTCGGCCGCGTGGGATAGCGCCGTCTTTAAAAAGACGGAAAAAGACATCACCTCTTTATTAGAAAGTAAAATAATAAGAAAAAGCGAAACAGTGGATAAGGATTGATATATGGATAGAGTATATACAAACATCATACAGATAGCGGGTGACGTTATTACGGTGGAAGCCGAGAACGTCAGCTATATGGACATAGCAGTGGTCTCGGCAAAACAGGGCACGTCTCTGGCGCAGGTGATACGCCTGGACGGAAAGAGGGTATCGCTTCAGGTATTTGCGGGGAGCCGCGGTATATCTACCGGCGATAAAGTGAAGTTTTTAGGCCATCCGATGCGCATTGCAAGCGGAGAAGAACTTTTGGGCCGCATATTTAACGGAAGCGGCGAACCGCTCGATAAAGGACCTGCTCTCTCGGATAATATGATAGATATCGGCGGGCCTCCGGTAAACCCGGTAAAACGCATCATACCCAATAAGATGGTGCGCACAGGCATCCCCATGATAGACGTCTTCAATTCTCTCGTCGTGTCGCAAAAATTGCCCATATTTTCAATAGCGGGCGAGCCCTATAACGACTTATTAGCGAGGATAGCCATACAGGCCGAAGTCGACGTGATAATATTGGGCGGCATGGGGCTAAAGTATGACGACTACCTGTTTTTCCGCGACACCCTGGAAGAGCACGGCTCGCTTTCAAGATGCATATTTTTTATCCACACAGCGGCGGACCCTACCGTAGAATGCCTTCTTGTACCCGATATAAGTTTAGCGGTCGCGGAACAATTTGCTTTGGCAGGCAAGCAGGTCCTGGTGCTCCTGAGCGATATGACAAATTTCTGCGACGCGCTTAAAGAGATAGCTATAACGATGGAACAGGTGCCTTCCAACCGCGGTTATCCGGGCGATCTTTACAGCCAGCTTGCGGCGCGGTACGAAAAGGCCGTAGATTTTGACACTGCCGGTTCCATAACCATACTCGCGGCCACTACCATGCCGGGTGATGACGTTACTCACCCTGTGCCCGACAACACGGGATATATAACCGAAGGCCAATTTTATCTTAAAGGAGGCGTGATCGAGCCATTCGGCTCGCTAAGCCGGCTAAAACAACAGGTTAACGGCAAGACGCGCGACGATCACAGGACCATAATGGATACGATGATACAGTTATTCGCCAGTTACCGCGAGGCGCTTGAAAAACAGTCCATGGGTTTTCAAATGAGCGGTTGGGACAAAAAACTGATGAAATACGGTAAGCTTTTCGAGAAGGAGATGATGTCCCTGCAGGTAAATATACCGCTGGAACAGGCGCTTGATAAGGGCTGGAACATTATGGCCGAGTGTTTTACGCCGGAAGAGACGGGCATAAAAAAATCAATGATAGAAAAACATTGGCCTGGGGTCAGACCCTGATTATGTTAACTACGTAGTTTACATAACGAGGGTCTGACCCCAAAGGTTGTCATGAAAGTAAAATTAACAAAAGGCGAGTTAAAAAGACAACGCGATGCACTGAGGCAGTATGAGAGATATCTGCCTACATTGCAGCTTAAGAAACAACAGCTTCAGCTCGAGATTCTGCATCAACAGGTGACTCTTGATAAAGAGCGGCTTGATGAAGAAGAAAAGATGAATAACGCAATGTCGTGGGCGGGCCTCTTGTCGGATGTGCAATTTGATCCGAAAAAATACGTAAAGAGCGGCCGGCTTACGAAAGATACCCGCAATATCGCCGGAGCGGACATACCGCTTTTTGTAAAGATGGATTTCCCCCGCGCCGAGTACGACCTTTTCATAACACCTTTGTGGATAGACGCGGCCATTGACGCCCTGCGCGAGATAGAAACCGCAAGAAAGAAGATAGAGATCCTCGAGGAGGGCGTGCGTATATTAAAACACGAACTGCGCATTACGACCCAGCGGGTCAATCTTTTCGAGAAGATCAAGATTCCGGAGGCAAAAGAGGCCATAAGGCTTATCAAAATATACATAGGCGACCAGATGGCGAATACGGTAGGCAGAAGTAAGATA
>JAHIPI010000026.1 GCA_018894435.1 Candidatus Omnitrophota bacterium
GGAAAAAATACCGCCAAAAAGTGCTTAAGGTCTCTTTGGCTCAAAAACGAAGGCCATGGTTTGAAGGATTGTTTGCTAAAATTGATGAATTTTCGTGGGCTACAGCGTTTAAAACTTAAATTCTATTGCAAAATCCGGGTTTATATATAGTAATCGGCTTCATCCTGAGATATTCGGCCAATTCCTGAACTGTGAAAAATGTATTTTCCATGTTTCCTGCTTTGCGGTTATTATGGATTTATCTTGTTTTATACAGATTTATGTATTTTTATACTACTTACTCTGAAAAGGTATAAAGTTAATTAAAATACTCTTTATTGCTTTTCAGTAATATATAGTATAATGGTTTTATACGGTTTGTCAAGTGAAAATCTCTAAAAAGCAGATTTTTACTTGATCTTCTTTAAATAATCTTTGGCGAGGGTATTCTGGGGATCTAGGATCAGGACCTTCTTCCATTCTTTTTTGGCAGAAACAAATTCACCTTTTTGGAAATACGCTGTACCCAGATTCAGTAAAGCAGGTACATATCTCGGGTTTAACCGGTGCGCATCTTTTAACGCGCCTATTGCTTCGCCGTGCATCCCTTCTTTGCCGTATTCTGTACCCAGGTTAAAGAAATATTCCGGGTTCTCGGGATCCAATTCTATTGCTTTTTTGTATTCTTCGATAGCCTTATCCGCCTCCCCCAGCCTGCTAAGCGCATTTGCCAGATTATTATGTGCGCCCGCCGCATAAGGATCTATCTCTAATATCTTCTTGTAAGCTCCCATGGCCTTTTCGTAGAATCCTTCGTCAAAATATATGTTGCCGAGTTTATTACGCGCATCGATGTTAAACTCATCGTATTTTACCGCTATCTTAAAAAACAGCGCGGCCTTACCGATATTTCCTTTCTTTAAATATATGTTTCCTATACGCAAATAAGCCAGCGCGTAATCCGGCCTAAAATCTTTGCTTATCTGGTATTGCCTGAGGGCCTCGTCGGTATCCCCCATATCTTCGTAGGTTATACCGAGATTTACGCGCGTCCTGTGCTCTTGGGGGTTTGCGGCCACCGCTTTCTTGTGAAATTCAAGCGACTTTTTAAAATCTCTTTTAGCGTGATACAGATTACCTATATTATTAAGCATCTTTATGCTGTCGGGGGCATACCTGAGAGTATGGCTATAAATAGTAATGTCGTCTTTCCAGTCAAGATTTCTATCTACTGTCTGATAGGCGAAGAATATGAGATAACCCATAAAAAGTGACGCGATTACGGGGCGCATGCTTATCTTATTATCCCAGAGATGCATTCCTAGAAAGGATACGAAGATCATAGCGCCCATAAGCGGTATATAAAGCCAATGCTCGGCTATATTGCTGTTCATGGGGAATATGTTGCTGACAGGTAAAAGCGACACAAAGAAAAAAATTGCCCCGAAACATGCCTCCTTCGAAACTTTTCTTACCCTTACGAGGGCCAAAATGATCAGAAGTACCCCGGCGAGCGATAAAAGAACATTCTTATCCCATAAAGACACCGCATAGTCAATACTGCGCTCCATGTGAAGCCCTACGGGAAAAAATACGATTCCTAAATATATGATGAGCGCCTCTTGAAAAGTCAAAAGCCTTGAATATAAGGAATATCTGCTCTCAAAGAGCCCGAGTTCCTGAAAATTTAACGCGCATGAACGTAAAATAAGATACACTCCCGTTATGATAATAAACCAGGATATGTAATGAAATTTAATGATGCCCCTTGACCTCTCCGCCTCCTCACTGCTGACAAAGAATAATCTGTAAAAAAGTATAAGGACGGGGATGATTACGGCCGCTTCTTTTGAAAGAAGCGACAGGATAAAGAAGATTAAAGACGCAATATAATAAATCCTTACTTTTTTAGGCTTCGCGGTCCTGAAATGCGCGTCAAAAAAGATGAATGACAATAGCATAAAAATGGCCGCAAGAATATCGGCCCTTCCCGCTATGTAAGCCACTGCGCCCGTATGCGCCGGATGCACCGCGTATAACGCCGCGCCTACAAGCGCTATCCTTTTGTCTTTGGATATTAAAAATAAAAACAGAAAAAATAATACCGATAAAATGGCATGAAGCAGTATATTGGTAAGGTGATATCCGAAGGGATCCAGCCGCCAAAAGGAGAAATCTACCATATAAGTTATCATCTGTACAGGCCGGTAATAATTAGAGAAGGAATGATACAGGTCCAATACGAAATGTATCCACGCGTAATTCCAGGACATTATGGAGGGATTCTTAGTAATAAGAAATTCGTCATCCCATACAAAACCGTTAAAAGCGGAATTGGCGTATACGGCAATGCTTAATAAAACTATAATCAGCGCATATTTTCGTAAGTCAGCCATAGGTATATCTTTCTTACCTCGGCAATGCTATGCCCCGCGCGCTAAGCAGCAAAGCGCTGACGGGGTCGTAGATGCCGTCTGCTATGAAAAGTCGATAAAACGACATATAATCGTATGCCGCCAGAGCCAGAATAATAATCGGCGCATATAGATGGCGGTACTTTCCGCCTCTATTTTCGGTAAGCCGTAATACCGCGCCGAGTGCAAATAATCTTAAAGGTATATCGAGAAGCATGGCATATCTTATATTTTTGGCGAAAAGGTTTAAAATGAGATAATAAACTACCGTTACTATCAAAAAATATGCTATTTTTACGTCCCGCTTCTTTGAGGAAAGGTACGAAATAATAAACCCAAGCGCAAACAATAAAACCAAAGGCGAAATAAGGAAAAAATCGGTTATGTAGCGTATCCACGATCCCGAAC
>JAHIPI010000027.1 GCA_018894435.1 Candidatus Omnitrophota bacterium
AGTAGCAGAGTACTTGACTGTAGAGGTTCCGGGAGTTAAGGTACCACTTACTGTTAAGACTGTAGCAGTGGCGCCTGCATTGGCTAAGGTAAGTGTATAGCTTCCTGCTCCCAGATCCAAAGTATCAGGAGAGCCTACAGTGCCATCAATGGTGAGAGTATCTACTGTCATAGATGAGGCGAGGGTGAGTTTATTATTAGTAGCCGGCGCTACTGTATCTGTCTTATTGATGGAGACTATTCCGATATTCTGAGGTGTAGCTGTTGAGTCTGTGTATGTGGTAGCGGTTGTCCCATCAAATGTCCAGGTGCCTGTGCCTTTGGTAACTGCGCCAGCGGAAGCTATTGAGACACTGCCTGCTGTATTGACATTAGGATTATAGCTACTCAGTTGTAACTGTCCATTAGTAATCGTGAATGTGCCGTCTACATCTAAGTTACCGAAAATTATTATATCATCATTGATCGTGCCGTCGGGTCCGGTATTATTTAAAGTTAAATTATTGAATAGTTTACCTGCGCCTACACCGCCAGTGGTAATGCTCTGTTGGGCGGTGCCGTTAAAAGTAACCGTGTTGCTTCTGGCAGTGAAGGTGCCTGAATTAGACCACTGACCAGCGAGAGTAACACCATAGGAATTGGCTAATGTGGTATCGAGCGTAGCCCCAGTATCTATTGTTAAATTGCCGGTGAGAGCATTGCCAGCTGTTAAGTTACCAGTTAAGTCATAGGTCTCAGCGCCTGAGAGCTGTAATGAGTTGTAAGTAGTAGTGGCAACATTGATATTCCCTGCTGAATTGGTAGCAGAATATTTGACTATAGATGTGCCAGGGGTCAGTGTGCCGGCTACTGTCAGCACTGTAGCAGTAGCGCCGGCATTGGCTAAGGTAAGTGTATAGCCGCCAGCTCCTAAGTCCAAGGTATCAGCTGAACCAGCAGTGCCATCAATAGTTAAAGTATCAACCTTCATGCTTGAAGCTAAGGTTAACTTATTATTTGTACCCGGAAGAACTGTATCAGTCTTATTCAAAGTGACTATACCGATATTCTGGGTAGCTGCAGTTAAATCTGTGTATGTAGCAGCGGTTGTGCCGTCAAAGGTAATCGCTCCGCCCTTGGTAAAGGTGGTGCCTGCGTCTATTTGGAAGTTGCCTGCGTAGTTCTGGGTCTGAGAGTTAGCATTGAATGTGCCTGATTGCAGACGGAAGGTGCCGTCTACATCAAGCGCGGCGCCCAATACATATGTGGCCTTATTCGTATTCGTATCGTTAATGGTGAGGTTATAGTAATCCGCGCCAACGCCGAAGTCTTTTATGGTTAAGCTCTCGGCAATGTTGCGGCCATAGTAGGTAACTGTGCCTGAATCGATATCAAGGTTATTCACATTGGTAAACGTTTCAATACCTTTTAATCTGAATGTTCCGGAATTAGAGACTGCCCTTGCGATTGAGAACGCGAAATCGTAACCAGCTATATCCAATGTAGCGCCTGTATCTATTGTGAGATTACCCGTTAAGGCATTGCCAACTGTTAAGTTACCGGTCAAGTCATAAGTCTCAGTTCCTGAAAGCTGCAATGAATTGTAAGTAGTGGTAGTAACATTGATGTTGCCTGCTGAGTTAGTAGCAGAGTATTTAACTGTAGAGGTGCCGGGAGTTAAGGTGCCGCTAACAGTTAAGACTGTAGCAGTAGCGCCTGCATTGGCTAAGGTAAGCGTATAGCTTCCTGCTCCAAGATCTAAGATATCAGCCGAACCAACTGTTCCATCGATCGTCAGCGTATCCACAGTCATTGAAGAAGCAAGAGTGAGTTTATTGTTAGTAGCCGGAGCTACAGTATCAGTCTTATTGATTGAGACTACGCCGATATTTTGTGGAGTGGCAGTTGAATCAGTATATGTAGCTGCGGTTGTGCCATCGAATGTCCAGGTGCCTGTGCCTTTGGTAACAGCTCCTGCGGAAGCTATTGAGACATTGCCTGCGGTATTGACATTAGGATTATTGGTCAAAAGATTTAGGGTGCCATCAGTAATCGTCAGTGTCCCATTTACATCCAAAGCGCCTGATATAATCGCCTGGTCATAAGTCGCCTGGGTATTATTGAGCGTCAGGTTATAGAATGCCTGTCCGGCAGTAGTGATTGTCTGATGAGCTGAAGCATTGCCGGTGAGAGTAACTGTGCTTGTGCCTGCAGTAAATGTTCCTGAGTTAGTCCAGTTGCCGCTTGCTGTAATAGGGGCGTATGAGCTTGTCGCATCGAGGGTGCCATTTATTGTAATGTCTACGGCAGTAAGGCCATACTCTGTGCTAGTGGGTTTCACATCCAATGTGGCGTTAGAATTGATTGTTAAATTGCCTGTCATGGCATAGCTGCCTATAAGGTCGCCGGTCAGATTATATGTTGTAGCGCCTGTTGGAGTAAGTGTCAGGTTATTGTAAGCGACTCTTGCGATATTAGTGGCTGTAGCAGTGCCGGTATAGATTACTGTAGAGCCTGTGCCTTTATTGAAGGTGCCTGTAGCTACAAGAGGAGTACCTGTGCCTGTGATGGTTAATATATATGAGGTTGTCCCAAGATTAAATGTTGTGCCGGTACCGATACTTAAAGAGGTTAGCTTTAAGTTACCTATCATCGTGGTAGTGCCTGTACCACTAGTTACTACTACGCCTATGTCATTAGTAGTGGCGTTAGCATCTGATATATTCTGGGTAGCGCCGTCCAATGTGAGAGCCTGGCCGCCTGTGGCCTTGGTGAATGTGGAGCCATCCGCTATCGTGAAGTTACCTGATACATTAAGAGTCGAGGTGGCCTGAGTGAATGTGCCTGAATTAAGCGCGAAGGCTCCGTTAACGTCTACTGAGCCGGCCGCACCGCTTGTAAACGTCCCTCCCCCTATCGTTAACCCACCGTTAAAGGTCTGAAGGGCTGTTGAGGCCGAGTATGTGCCGCCGTTAATAGATGTAAGGCCTGTTACCGTGACGGTCATGGTGTTGGCATCGAAGATGCCAACTGAATTGATGAAGGCGCCTGTTACTGAAAGAGCATCCGCTAACTGCAGCGTGCCGGCTCCGGAGTGAGTGAGGTTGTAGAAGGATGAATTCGTTGTACCGGAAGTTAACGTCTGGGTTCCGCTAGCTTTATTAAAAATAACCGTAGAATCATCGGCGATGAACTGTGACGGCGCTGTGCCTGTGCCGTAGTTAAGCCAGTTACCACCGACGGTGATGGTTGATGTGCGGCCAGCGCCAACGTTACGCGTGGCATCGAGTTTTCTTAAACCTGTCTCATCATTAAAACCAATTGTTAAATTTCCGCCAACCGTAAGGTTATAACCATCGGTTTTCCAGGTAATTACGTTTCCAGCCGAATAAGCGGTTATAGATAAACTGTTTGTACCATTAAGCGTAACATTGCCTGTTTGAGTTATTGTTACGTTACCCCCTGTGACGATCCCACAATTATAGCCATTAGTTAGTGTGGGTATTGTAGCACTTGCAACAAAAGATAACATAGTAAGAGTAAGACTCGAGTTGACATCGAAACTGAGCGGATTAGCCCCTTTGAGATATATCCATTTGCTACCTGTCAACGTACCGGAACCAATCGTCAATATCGACCCAATGGCAATATGGCTACCCAAAGTCGTCGTATTACCGCTCTGTCCGGCGGTCAGGTTATTGAAGCCGTTAGCCGAATAACCTGATAAATTATTATACGTCAGCGTATTCACCCCATTCAGCACTAAGGTAGCACTGTTGTATTGAGTAGATGCCACTGTCCCATCCGCTGTGAATGTGCCGTTGCCGTTAATGGTAATAGTTGATGAATTGGCGTTGAAGCGTGAGGTAATAGATGACTGAACGAAGTTGCCGGCGAGCGTAATACCGTAAGAGTTGGCTAATGTAGTATCAAGTATCGCTCCTGCATCAATAGTCAGATTACCGGTTAAGGCATTGCCAACTGTTAAGTTACCGGTCAAGTCATAAGTCTCAGTTCCCGAAAGTTGCAATGAATTGTAAGTAGTAGTGGTAACATTGATGTTGCCAGCTGAGTTAGTAGCAGAGTACTTGACTGTAGAGGTTCCGGGAGTTAAGGTACCACTTACTGTTAAGACTGTAGCAGTGGCGCCTGCATTGGCTAAGGTAAGTGTATAGCCGCCAGCTCCTAAGTCCAGGGTATCAGCTGAACCGGCAGTGCCATCAATAGTTAAAGTATCTACTGTCATGGATGAGGCAAGAGTGAGCTTATTGTTTGTGGCTGGGGCTACTGTATCTGTCTTATTGATGGAGACTATTCCGATATTCTGAGGAGTAGCTGTTGAGTCTGTGTATGTAGCAACGGTGATGCCGTCAAAGGTAACTGCTCCGCCCTTGGTAAAGGTGGTGCCTAGATCCAGCTGGAAGTTGCCGGCATAGTTCTGGGTTTGACTGTTGGCATTAAATGTTCCTGACTGTAGCCTGAAGTTGCCATTCACATCCAAGGCATCTATTAATACCGCACTGCCAGCGGATTTATTGATGGTCAAGCCATAGAATGACTGACTATTCGATGTGATATTCTGGGTTCCTGTGCCGTTTAGAATAACCGTGGAGCTGCCGGGGGTGACGGTGGCGCGGGTAAAATCAACATTTCCGCCGATACTGACATTGCTCGTTGTGCCAAAATCGAAATAGCCGTAGGTATAACCGCTGCTGCCGTCCACATTAACATTGCCGGTAATGCTGTGCGTGCCGGTCTTAAACAGAATTTTTCCTCGATAGCCTTCCGGATAAGGAGCGTAACTTATTCCTAAATCCAGATTACCATTAACGGTTAGATTAAAGCCGTTTGTATCTAAAACTTGCGCTTCTGCTTCTGTATCAGCTAAGAAATCGCCGGCAATCCATAAAGTTCCGGTTGTCCAGTTGCCTGTCATTTGAATAGTCTTTGTATTAGCATACGCTATCTTGACCTGAACAGAAGTGCTAAATGCTTTTTGTGTTAAAGGGGTAGCGCTGGGTACAATGTCTATTCCACCGGTGGTTATACTCGAACCAGCGCCCATATCTAAAAAGTCATTCGCATTCGGATAAATAGCAATAGTACTCGCACCGGTCAAGACTGCGCTAGTTCCGAGAACAAGCTTCTTAGTGAAAACTCCGCCGGTTCTCGTGGAAGTAACACTGTTGCCAATTTGCAATACAGCAATAATATTGCCAGAATTTGGATTGGAGATATTCCCGTTTGCTCCCTGGATCCACGTACCTGTTGATGTAAGGATACCCGAAGTATTGGCAATGCTGATATTGCCATTTACAGTTACGGTTTGGCCGCCATCGATCAGTGTGCCATCGGTAACAGTAATACCTGTGCACGTTAACGCATCCACCAGCGTCCATCCGCCCGCGGCATTGCTTGAGTCAAATACGACAGTATTAAAAGTAGAGCCGCCGGTCGTAATAGTTTTTCCTACTGCGCTAGCGGTAAAGGTAACTGTTTCGCTGGCGCCTTTGGTATATACACCTCTTGTCCCAGAATCCCAATTGCCGCCGACATTAATCGGCGTATTATTGACTGAATTATTCAGGGTAATGGTTACGGCGCCGACCGTTGTATGGGTTATGGTAAGATTACCACCCACAGTAAGAGTGCCAATGCCTAAAACACCTGTAGCGGAGCCGGCATTGCTATTCGTTATGGTTAAATTGCCGCCGTAGGTTGTGGGGGTTATGGGCGCGGTTGTAGCGCCTTGTCCAATCAGATATTCAAATAAGCTCACAGAAATCGTGCCATTGTTGACAATGTTAGATGAGGCATTGCTAACATCTTTAGAAAACCTGCCCGCGCCGCTTAAGGTGCTTGCATTATTGATGGTTAAGGTGCCAGTCTGACCTACGTATAATCTCTTACCTGTCCCGATTTCCAGTTCTCCTGTAATATTCAGGGCATAAGAGGGATAGGCGGAAGTGCCTGTATTCCAGCTCACTTTGTTAATTCCGGAATTTATGGTTAATTTGTAGAATTTAACGTCCCAGTAACTCCCGCTTGTAGGAGTAGTAATGGTTTTGTTTCCCCCTGTGGCTGTCATAATTACTTCGCTTGTGCCATAAGTAAACGTCCCTGCCGAAGAATCCCAGTTGCCGCCGACATTAATTAGCGTGGCGCCGCTGCAGGTAAGCGTAACACCGGAGTTAATCGTGAGATTGCCTGAAACGCCGATAGTATAGACACCCACAGTATAGGTAGCGGCAGTGGTGGTCTTAGCTAATGTCAAAGCGCCGGCTGAAGTAACTGCCTGAAGCGTTGATGATACGCCTTCGCTGGTTAAGGTAATGTCACCGCTGGTAACTGTAGAAATCGTCCCTGAAGACTGGATGAGCGCTCCTGCGCCGGTATTAATCTGCAGCGCTCCGCTAGTGACTGTGAGGTTCCCGGCAATGGTGAGCGTATTGCCATTACTATTAATATATGCGCCGCCGGAGCCTGCAACTACGCCAGTGAGCGCTGTAGAAGGAGCAATATATAAATTCGCTACGTCTGTGCCTAATCCGCCAGTCGCGCCGCCGGCTGTCAATTTAAGATTTGCTGCCTTGATAATATTGGAAGCGCCGCCGGAATGGGTGATGTTTCCTGCTGCTGCCGCTAGCGTTAGGTCGCCAAGAGTTTTATAAAGTAGGTTGTCGCCGGTATTTTCCAAAACTCCGCCATAAGTAGCTGTGTTGGAAACAATGGCTAATTCTTCAGTCGTGCCGGATTCAACCGCGGTCTTAATATCCAAATTGCCCGAGGCTTTAGAAATGTGCGAAGCGCCAAGGGGCGTATTAGTTTCTACATAGACGCCTGTTGCAATTGGGATTGGCGTAGAGGCAGTGCCGACACTACCGGAGGTAGATTTTAGGACTATCGCGTCAGCGCTAAAGCTGGCTGAATTTGAAGTTATATTATTTGTTGCTGTAACATAGATAAAGTTGGCTCCGGAAAATGCGGAAATAGACCCCAGCGAAATATCATAACCCTTGATTGTTATATTGGAAGCCGTTGTGGTTGAAATTGTTCCGGAAGTATGGGTGAAATTTCCTGAGCCATTGGCATCGTAATCAGCTTGGATAGCTATAGAGCTGCCGGTTGAGCTAACATTTGCCTGGATATCAATATCGCCATTGGAATAGAGAAAAATATTCCCTGATCTGGAGAACGCGCCTGTAACTGTTAATTCTACCGGCGCGCCGGCAGTATCGCCAGTAGCATAAATAGTAGTGGTAGCTCCTCCGGATAAGCTGGCATTCTGGGTGGAGCCGCCGGTAGTAATAGTATTACCATTAATGATAAAGGTATTGGCGCCTTGCAGGGTTAGAGGGTTTCCCGTGCCGGCAGTTAAAGTCACTAAGCCTGCAGCGGTAAAAGTGAGGTTGCCTGAGCCATTGGCATTATAATCAGCTTGGATATAAAGGTAACTTTCGGTTGAGCCAACATTAGCCTGGATATCAATATCACCTTTGGAAAAGAGATAAACTACCCCTGATTTGGAAATCGCGCCTGTAACTGTCAACTCTACCGGTGCGCCGGCAGTATCACCAGTAGCATAAATGTTAAGGCTATTTCCTCCGGATAAGCTGGCATTCTGGGTTGAGCCAGCAGTAGTAATAGTATTGCCATTAACGCTAAAGGTATTGGCGCCTTGCAGATAATGAATGTTTGACGCGCCGGCAGTTAAAGTCACTGTAGCTGCAGCAGTAAAAGTGAGATTGCCTGAGCCATTGGCATCATAATCAGCTTGGATATAAAGGTAATTCCCTGTTGAGCCAACATCAGCCTGTATATCAATATCACCTCTGGACCAAAGAGTAACTATGCCGCTCTTAGAGATCGCTCCTGTGACTGTCAGCTCTACTGGCGCGCCGGCAGTATCGCCAGTAGTATAGATTTGTAAGCTATTTCCTCCGGATAAGCTGGCATTCTGGGTTGAGCCAGCAGTAGTAATAGTATTGCCATTGATGCTAAAGGTATTGGCGCCTTGCAGATAATGAGTGCTTGACGCGCCGGCGGTTAAAGTCACTGTAGCTGCGGCAGTAAAAGTGAGGTTGCCTGAGCCATTGGCATCTATATCAGCTTGGACATAAAGTGAGCTTCCCGTTGAGCTAACATTTGCTTGTATATCAATATCTCCTTTGGAATAGAGATAAACTGTCCCTGATTTGGAGACCGCTCCTGTAACTGTCAGCTCTACTGGCGCGCCAACAGTATCGCCAGTGGCATAAATAGTAAGGCTATTTCCTCCGGATAAGCTGGCATTCTGGGTGGAGCCGCCGGTAGTAATAGTATTGCCATTAACGCTAAAGGTATTGGCGCCTTGCAGATAATGAAGGCTTGATGCGCCGGCAGTTAAAGTCACTGTAGCTGCGGCAGTAAAAGTGAGGTTGCCTGAGCCATTGGCATCATAATCAGCTTGGATATACAGGGTATCTCCCGTTGAGCCAACATCAGCCTGTATATCTATATCGCCATAGGCTCGAAGATTAACCGCGCCAGTCTTAGAGATCGCTCCTGTAACTGTTAATTCTACTGGCGCGCCGGCGGTATCGCCAGTAGCAGTAATGGTAAGGCCGCCACTTCCTCCGGATAAGCTGGCATTCTGGGTGGAGCCAGCAGTAGTAATAGTATTGCCATTAACGCTAAAGGTATTCGCGCCTTGCAGGACATGAGCGCTCGATGCTTCGGCAGTTAAAGTCACTATGCCGACAGCAGTAAAAGTGAGATTGCCTGAGCCGTTGGCATCATAGTCAGCGTAGATACCTACAGAGCTGCCGGTTGCGCTAACATCAGCCTGTATATCAATATCACCTTTGGAAAAGAGATAAACTGCCCCCGATTTGGAAATTGTGCCTGTAACTGTCAACTCTATTGGTGCGCCGGCAGTATCGCCAGTAGCATAAATGTTAAGGCTATTTCCTCCGGATAAGCTGGCATTCTGGGTGGAGCCACCGGTAGTAATAGTATTACCATTAACGCTAAAGGTATTGGCGCCCCACAGTTTATGAACGCTTGATGCGCCGGCAGTTAAAGTCACTAAACCTGCAGCAGTAAAAGTGAGGTTGCCTGAGCCATTGAGATCGTAATCAGCTTGGATATAAAGGTAATTCCCTGTTGAGCCAACATCAGCCTTTATATCAATATTTCCATTTGCCCATAATCTTATAAGGCCGGCGCAGGAAATCGTATCATTGACTGTAATGTCCCCGACTATAGCCGAAATAATTGATTTGTAAACACTTAATGAGCCTGCAGAAGTAATCGCATCTAACGTGGCATTTGCCGCGTAGATGATGATGTTTGCTGTGCCGGTAGTGGTAATTTGTGTGGCAGAGCCCTGGATAAACGAACCATTGCCATCACGGTCAGAATCCGCGTTAAAAGTAATCGTGCCGGAGGCGGAAACCGAGGCATTGACATATATATCATTAGTAGCGGTGAAGGTCAGCGCGCCGGCATAGGCAGTAATCGGAGAATCAATCCAGATATTTACCGGGTCAAAATCAAGGTGGCTGGCAGAATAGGTGCCGCCAATGTCAAGGCTGTCAGCCTTAAAGATAATCGTGCCGTAGTCAGGGTTGGCAGCCATAATTCCGCGGGCGTAAATTGTCCCATTTAATGCTTTTAATACTATATCGCCGGTGGGCGTAGATAAAGTGCCGTTTAAGAATAAATTTTGGGTGGTTGAGATGAGGGTGAGGTTGTTGCTGGAAATAGTTACACCCCTAGCGACATAGATAGACCCATCTTGCGCTTCGAGGATAAGATTTGTGCTCTTTAAGTATTGAATTGCGAAATCGTCGCCGGGAGGACCCCTGACGGTTACGCCTTCGCCCATGATAGAAGATAAAGCTATTACTATATCTTCATTGGTTCTCACCACCTTGAGCGTGCCGGCTGCGGTTATTACGGGTTCCTCGCTATGACCGATATTGTTGCCTATAAGGGTGAGTGTTGAGGCAGGTATTATGGCCTGTCCTGAATCTGTCACTCCACCATTTTGGGCCTCCAGGGTAAGAGACTTAAGCGAACAATAGGTCACTGCTCCGAAACCTTCAACCGGTCCGACAATCGTAACCTGGTCTCCTTCTAACTCTATAACTGCTACTATGTCAATGTCACTTATATTCCTATATATATGGGTGACATTCGCGTTCACTATGAAAGGCTCTTCAATACTGCCTATTTGAATTCCTATCAGCTTAACCATATCACCGGGAACTGCTGTATCCGATATGTTAGTAACTTTCCCGTTTGGCGCTTCCAGCGTAATACTGCCGGCAGTCGCATACCTTAATATATCACCGTGCTCTGTGGTCATGGTGGTTATGCCGGCATCTGAGGTTACTGTGTTAATCTCTATGTCGCCTGCTGTATGGATGTAATGGGGCAGGCCCGCTATCTGAATCGGTGCAACACGGCTTCCTATTAATATATGGCCCTCGGCCGCCTCCATATCGTACAGGGTAAGAAGAGGAGCATCGACCATCAGGTCGCCTTCAAGAACGGCCAGCTTTGTCCCTTCGATCTGCCTCACCTCGCCGCCGAACGCGGTAATATCGAGGTCGCCCGATGAAGAGACGTTAGCCACTGTCACGCTTCCGGTTCCGGAATAGGCAGTGGTGCCTGACCTTATGGTTATATCCCCACCTCCCTGAGTAGATATGGCAGCATCGGCGAGTTGGGTGAAATCGCCTCCGTTTAGGTTATCATCATCTGCTATGAATACAAGGTCTGCCCCGTTTAATCCATATACATTGCCTGTAATATTGATATTGGCAGGCGTCGCTACGGTGAGGGACGCGGTTGCTTCCATTGTGCCTGCTAATGTAGTATCTAACAATGAGCTATATGAGATGTTCGCGCCCGTAACTTCGGCGCTTGCCAGTTGTACTATTTCGCCTTTCGTCGCCTCTATAGTGATATCACCTGAGGCGTACATGGTACCGCTATTTTCTATATCGCCCTCAGGCGCCAGGAGCGCAATGGTTCCGTCCGCATTCTCCACGATCTTAGCGGCCAGTATCATGCCTTCGTTGTTAACGGCATTAGCAAAGGCGTCTCTGGCAGCTGAGGCAGCAATAATGACTTTGCCTGAATCGGCCTGGATTGTCCCTGTATTTATTATGGCAGCTTCCTCATTGGTGGGGTTAGAGGTAACAGGTTCATCTATAGCCACCTGTATGAGGCGGTTATTTTCGAAACTGATGGTAACCTTGTTCCCGCTTGCCAGTGCCACCGTTCCCTGATCGGCCTGCAGCATCCCTTCATTTTTGATAGTCTGGGCTAAAAGGGCAATGAAGCCGCCATCGTTCACAGCTATTACTGCCTGGTTTACAATCTGGCCATCTTTGTTCAGTTTCTGGAAAACATATCTGCCGTTTCTGAAATCTTCTGTATCAATGTTCATTGTTGATGCAACAAGCGATCCAACATTGATGTTTGCGCTGGGGTCAAATACTATGCCGTTCGGGTTGACTATAAAGATATTGCCATTGGCATAAAGATAGCCAGCAATTACTGATTGCTGGCCGCCTATGACATTGTTAAGGACGTTTGAGTTTGCTGATGTCTGATAATAATAGACGCTCTCGTTTGCTGTGATATTTAAAGACTGCCAATTTAAAACTGCATTATCTGAGGGCCTTACGGTTACACTATTGGGGATCGAATAATCGATTTCGGCTGTGCCTTCAACTACCTGGCATCCTTCAGGAAGTGCGTGTACTGTGTTTACGCTAAATAATAAAAAAAGAGCAATCAAACCCGCAGCCCACATTATGCCGCTTGTGGCGCGTGTCTTTCTTGCCCTTATAATCTCGTTTTTACTGTGGCTTAACGTTCTCATTGCAAATCCTATTTTCGGCAACTGACAGCCATGACCAGAATGGCTTTAGGCTCTTAGTTTTGCGTCGCCAGCTTTTGCTGGTTTTGCCTTTTCGCTATAGAATTTAAAGAGAACCCGAATTACTTTGAGTGGTTTGGTTCGTCTTTACCCTTTTAGCCCTACTAAGAGTATAACACATAGTACCTTAAAAATCAAGTTTCGAGTCGTGGTATTATACGTAACTCATTGTGCTATAATATGTTATCTTACTAAACCCCCATTAAAAAGTCTTCCCTTGCCGAAAAATCGTGACAGGCGCTTATTTTTTCAGCCACTTTGTAATCTTAGGGTTCCGGCTCAGTTTGTCTATCTTCTTGTAAACTGTTACCGCCTCCTCATATCTTTTCTCAGCCAAAAGCGACTCTGCCTCATCATAAAGCGGCTTTATCTCAGAAAGTATACCTTGAAGTTTGTCTTGCGCTTGCTCCTCCCAAATCTTTTGCTCGATCTCCTTTATGCGTACCTTCGCTTTCCTCGCCAGCTCATCTATGTTGTATCTGTAGAATTCGGCACGGGAGGTACTAGTAAATAGCAGAACAACTAATATGGTCATTGCGAGCGCCGCGAAGCGGCGCGTGGCAATCTCAAAGTTTTTCATATAGATCCGTAAATTTAGGATTCAAGCTGTTTATCAAATCTATCTTCTTCTTTCTAGAACCAGCTTTAATCTGTTTTTCTCTTGCGATAGCCGTTTCAATATCGTCAAATACTTCATAATATACCAGCTTGTCAACATTGTATTTCTTGGTAAATCCCTCTACCATCTTATGCTTGTGTTCATACGCTCTCTTACGTAAATCGCTTGTAACGCCTGTGTAAATAACCGCATCCCCTTTGTTAGTCATTAAATAGACGTAGCCTTGCTTTTCATGCATATTTTATTTATTGAGATTGCTTCGTCCCGCCAAGGCGGGACTCGCAATGACACAGCCCCCCTTATCTCGCGAGCTCCAATGCCCTTTGATACGCTTCCCCGGCCTTTTCGAGGTCGCCTTCTTTATCGTACTTTTCTGCCTCTTCAAAGGCCTTGACCGCCGCCTCTTCTTCCGAATTTCCCGTGTGGCTCCAAGCCAGTTCAAGTACCTTCACATACGCCTCTTTTGCCTTTTTCCAATCTCCTTCTTTCTGGTATTTCACTGCCTGCTCAAACGTCATCTGCGCTTCTTCCTCTTTCTGGATAGTATCTTTTATCTCCACCTGAGTGCCGGTAATGACCTGGTCACGCAGCTCAACGACCTTGGCATACAGTTCCTTTGCCTCTTCGTAGCGGCCTTCCTGCTCCAGCGCCTGAGCCGTCTCAAACGAGTCTTTCATCTCCACTGACGGTGTTTCGTGCTTTACCTTCGTCAGTCTGTCTTCTATCCTCGTATACATCATCTCTTGTAAAAGCTGTTCATACTCGGCGAGTGACGGCTCCTCAAAGCTGAAATACATGTGCGCCTTGGGGCTTCTGCCGTAAGACGAGGCATCGCCGACAGGCCAGGCAACGTCATACCGAGCGGAGAGGCAATTCATAATATTTGCCCTTCCGCCAAAACCTACGCCTATGAAATTATGGTTATGCCTTGGCGTCGGGCTGGGCTCTCGGTAGTGCGCAAAGCCCCAGTCGGCAAATATCGTGCCCTGCAGGACGCGCCTCGGATGTATACCCTCAATGTGAAAACTGTCCGGAATAAAATAAAACGGATAACGTAATTCTATGCTCGCATTGTTGCCGTAATCGCCCAATGCGTCGCCTTCGCCGTAGCCCCTCACCGTATACATGCCGCCAATTCTATACTGCTCGGAACTTACAAGCGGATTATTTGACGCCTGTCCCGCCGCGCTCAAAAGAAGGTACGTTGAAAGAGGCATGGCGTTCATGCGAGAAATGGAGTAGGTATATTTAACAAATTTCCCGCCGCCTTTTTCTCTGGAGGAGTGTATGTCGTTCTCGTCCATAGAGTCCAGGAAATTAGGGAATGAAACGTTCAGCTCGTTTCTGAGCTGCGTCCTCCCGACGGCATCGCTCTCGTCAAGCGTAAAGGCGCCTTTCATAATCCGCAGTTTGTCGCGCGAATCCAAAACACCGCCTATGGTGGTCTTTGCCTCTTTTATGTCCATGCCACCGTCAATGGTGCCACCCAATGTGCCGGATTTGTAAGTAAGGTTAAAAACGGGGTGCGACATAAAGGGCGATACCGTTCCCGACCAGCTTTTTATACCGTAATCCTGAAAATCACCGCCTATTCTCGATTTAAAGTAAGACGCGGAAATCCCCAGCTTTGTACCGGATTCGTTAACGGGTATCGTGTAGTCTGCTATCCAGCCATAAAAATTGAATGTATCGGATCTCATGAAACGGCCGAAGAAGCGGTCGTCCCAGCCGAGGAGCGAGTTGTCTTCCAGTCCAAGGGTAAGACGCCAATTACCTGTCGTATTATTGCCGGTGTTATCAAAACTCAAAAAAGGATGCACCGGCGGCCTGTCCTTTACTTTTATCATTACGTCGCTCGTGTCCGGAAGCGAGCCGCGGTAAAGTACGGCCCGCACAATTCTATCGGGGCTCTGGTTTAGATACAAGAGGTCGTCTCTTAAGTCATTGTAATCTAAGATGTCGCCCCTATTGTTATTAATGCGTCTCTTTATTACGGACTCGTTTGAATTCTGAACGCCCTCTATATTGATATTGCCGTATTTGCCTTCAAGGACTTTTATGGTAACGGTATTGTCTGCGATCGTCTGCGGCGGGACATATGCCTGCGAGGTTATATAACCTTCCGATGTGTAAAGAGCGCTTATCTTATTGGCCGCCTCTATAAGGTCGTTCAGTGACAATTCCCTGTTTTCGTAAGGTTGCGTGATCTCTTTAATACGCTTCTCGGGAAATACGGTATTGCCTTCTACGTTTATGTGCTCAATTAGGAATTTCTTTGTGGATTCGGCCTCGGGGACTGCTATTTTCTTTTCTTCGTCTTCTATGTTTACTTTTGGCTGGGGTTTGAAACCTTGGAAAGGTTTTTGCTTCAAGATAGCGCTGCCCTCTTTGCCCGCTGTAGGTATGGGTGGTTGAGCGCGCAACAAAGAAGCCGTGAAGATACAGACGGCTAAAAGTGCAAAAAATATGATTTTTCGTAACTCTTTTTCTTTATTAGGCATATGTGTATTTGCGCTAATTATATTACTAACAATAATACCTGATTTTTTGGGTTTAGTCAACCCTTCGACGCACTATTTTGTAAAATCTAGCGGGTTTGCTCAGGGTTGACCCTGAGCGTAGTCGAATGGGTCAAGGCTGGAAGGTAAATTAGACGTACCTTTTCATCAATTCTTGCCACTTTCCCTGGGCCTTCAGGATAATCTCTATGACTTCGCGCACTGCGCCGCGTCCGCCCCCTTTTGAGGTTACATAATGGGCGGCTTCAAGGACTTCCGGTACGGCATTGGATACCGCTACGGCAAGACCGACTTTTCTCAAAACCGGCAGGTCCACAAGATCATCGCCGATGAAACAGACCTCTTCGGGAATGACTTTAAAATCGGACAATATCTCCCCGTATGCATCCGCCTTGCGTACGGCATTCTGGTAGGATTTGTCTATATTGAGGGTTTTTGCTCTTTTTGCCACAATCTGTGACTTTTTGGCGGTAAGTATAGCGGTTTTAAGGCCGGCCCTTTTAAATAGCGACAGCCCCATGCCGTCAGTCACGTCAAAAAATTTGAGTTCATCTCCTGAATTTGTGTATATTATGCGGCCGTCTGTCAGGACGCCATCCACGTCCATTACAAGTAGTTTGATCTTTTTAGCTTTTTCGTTTATCATCGTCATTTGGGGTCAGACCCTCGTTATGTAAACTACACCAGCCCCGCTTTCAGTAGATCCTGCACGTCCAGAAGCCCTGCGGGCCGGCCCTTGCGGTCAACCACCGGCATTTCGTCTATCTTTTTGGACTGTAATATCCGAAGGGCGTCAATTGCCATGGCCTCTTCCCCGATAGTTATAGGGTTCTTTGTCATTACCTCTTTTACGCGCTTACGCGTAATATCGCCTTTCGCCCTCACCTGGCGCCTCAGGTCGCCGTCGGTAAATATGCCTCGCAATACGCCGCTTTTATCAACAATGCTCGCTGAACCTGCGCGGGCGCGCGTTATCTTCAATAAAATTTCTCTCACCAGCTCGTCTTCACGCGCCACGGGATTAGCATCGCCCTTTCGCATTATGTCTTTCACCCTCAAAAGAAGCCGCTTGCCTAAATTGCCGCCGGGATGGTAGAGCGCAAAATGTTCTATTTTGAAACCTTTTTTCGCCTGCACCGCCACAGATAGCGCATCGCCCATCGCGAGCATAACGGTCGTGCTCGTAGTAGGAGCAAGCCCGAACGGGCACGCCTCTTTATTTATGCCGACATTCAGGACGCAGTCCGCGTTTCTCGCGAGCGTGGAAGACACATTGCCAACCATCGCAATAAGCGTGGCTCCTATCCGCTTTACAATCGGCAGTAAACTTATTATCTCCTCTGTCTCGCCGCTATTGGATATAGCTATAAGGCAGTCGTTCTTTGTAACTCTGCCAAGGTCGCCGTGCAGCGCCTCCGCGGGATGCAAATAAATGCTCGGCGTCCCCGTTGATGAGAAAGTCGCGGATATCTTCTGCGCTATAAATCCGGGTTTTCCCATGCCGGTTACTATTACGTGGCCCTTTGTCTTCAGGACGATTTTTACCGCCTTCACAAAATTTGAATCTATCCTTTTTATGAGGTCTTGTATGGCTTTTGCTTCTATTTTCAGCACTTCTTTGGCTTTTTTTATCGACATAACCCCTCTTTATGGGGTCAGACCCTCGTTATGTTAACTACGTAGTTTACATAATCAGGGTCTGACCCTAATGACCTTCTCTATTTTTTTCATTTTTTCAAGTATCGCCGGCAATTCCGCCAAAGGCAGCATATTCGGGCCGTCGCATGGAGCCTTGTCCGGCGCTTCGTGTACCTCTACAAATATGCCGTCTACGCCAACCGAGATAGCCGCATAAATAAGCGGCTCTATAAAACGCCTCTCCCCGCCGCTTGCCGCCCCAAGTGAGCCCGGCAGCTGTACCGAATGGCTCGCATCATAAATAACCGGTACCCCGAACCCCCGCATTATCAAAATGGAGCGAAAATCACTCACAAGATTATTGTATCCGAATATCGTGCCGCGTTCTGTGATTATTACTTTATTATTACCCGCGGAGGCGGCCTTTTCTATAGAGTGCTTCATGTCCCACGGAGAAAGGAACTGCCCCTTCTTTATATTCACTATTCTTTTCGTCTTTGCCGCCGCTATTATAAGGCTGGTCTGCCTTGAAAGAAGCGCCGGTATCTGCAAAATATCGAGGACCTCGCCCGCTCTTTTCGCCTCTTCTTCCGTATGCACGTCGCTCAGGATAAATACGCCGAGCGAGTCCTTCACCTTCTTCAGTATCTTAAGGCCTTTATCTATGCCCGGCCCCCTGTAAGATTTAACTGATGTCCTGTTTGCCTTGTCATAACTCGATTTAAATATAAAAGGCACCTTCGCTTTATCGGTAATCTTCTTGAGCCGTTCAGCGTGGCGCATCGTGCTTTTTTCGTCTTCTATGACACACGGCCCGGCTATTAAAACAGCGGGATTGTTGCCGCCTATTTTTATTTTGCCCAAAGTAACTACGTTCATTTGGCACCCATAATAGTTCTCGCGCGTTCCAAATCTTCCGGGGTATCTATTCCTATAGTATCGAACTTCGTTTCTATAACCTTTATCTTATATCCCGATTCCAAAACGCGCAGCTGCTCAAGCCCCTCGGTCATCTCAAGATGCGATTTCGGGAGATTGGTAAACTGAAAGAGGAAATCCTTGGTATAGGCATATATCCCTATATGCTTATAGTACATTGGCGTCGTCTCATGCCTGCGGTAGGGTATAATCGAGCGCGAAAAATATAAAGCGAAGCCGTTTTTGTCCTTCACCACCTTGACTACGTTCGGATTTTCTATCTCGCTCTTATCCTCTATCTTCTTTGCCAGGGTGGCCATATAGACATCTTTATCGTCCAAAATCGCTCTCGCCAGATCGTCTATCATCTCGGGCCGCACCATCGGCTCATCGCCCTGGATATTTATAATCACCTTAACGTCCAAAGGGTTTACCACTTCTATTAATCTGTCGCTCCCCGACGGCTGGTCCGGCGAAGTATATATGGCCTTTGCGCCAAAATCCGTCGCCGCTCTAAGCACCCTTTCATCGTCGGTCGCGATTATAAGATCGTCCACCATCTTGGCTTTTTTAGCGCTCTCCCACACGTGCTGGACAACGGGTTTACCCAAAAGATCGGCAAGAACCTTGCCGGCGAACCTCGCCGAGCTGAATCTCGCCGGAATAACTCCTATTACATTCATTTAGAGCTCCTTGACTGGTCGCGGGACACGTTCCTTAAGAATCGCTAATTTAATCGCCGGAACATGTCCCGCCGTTTGGCATTACAACCATTCTTTGCGTTATTGGTTCACCTGCTATGGCTACTGTCTATCTCTTTTCTAATTTTGTCTATCAATTCTTTTTGCGTAGTTACCGCGATACCGACCTTGCCGACCACTATCCCTGCCGCGCAGTTTGCTATGTGCGCCGCCTCTATAGCCTTTGCGCCGGAGGCAAGCGCCAGCGTATAGGCGCTTATGACCGTATCGCCCGCGCCTGAAACATCATACACTTCCTGCGCCACGGTGGGTATTTTTGTTATCTTGCCGTTTTTTTCGAAGACGCACATCCCGTTCTCCCCCAAAGTAATAAGTACCGCTTCGCAATTCAGGCGCTTTAGAAGCTTTCTCCCTATATCTTCTATAGAAACGCCGTTCTCCGTCAATATGCCCGCTGCCCTCGCCGCTTCATGATGATTGGGGGTGATAGCCGTTACATTCTTGTACATCGGAAAATGGCTCTCTTTAGGGTCGACCGTTATGATCTTTTTATGTTTTTTTGCCAGCTTTACAAGCGGAGAAAGGAGCTCCGGCACTATCACTCCCTTTCCGTAATCTTCTATTACCACAGCATCAATATGGCCTATGATCTCGTTAGCGAAATCCAGTATTTTCTTTACGGTGTCTTTGCTTATATTGCTAAGTTTTTCCCTGTCTATTCTTACTACTTGCTGGCTATGCGCTATAACTCTCGTTTTTAGGGTGGTGGGCCGCTCTGCTTCCATTATTACTCCCTCGGCATTTATCTCTCTCTTTGAAAGCTCTTCTATAAGGAGCCGCCCTCTTTCGTCATAGCCCACTGCGCCGGCCAAGTAGACTTTACAGCCGAGAGAACGTATGTTATTGGCGACATTGCTCGCGCCGCCCGGCATAAGGCTTTCTGAAGTAGCCCACACAACCGGCACCGGCGCTTCCGGGGAAATCCTCGAGACCTTGCCCCATATAAATTCATCAAGCATCAGGTCCCCTACGACAAGAACGGAGGCATTATCGAAATGCCTGATGATTTTTTTAAGTTTTTCTATTTTGAGGTCTTTCATATTACAGCCATTCCTTCCGCTTGAAATACACCAGCATGCTGATACCGAGAAGCAACATAACAATAGATATACCCAGAAAACCGTATTCCCAATTCAGGATAGGCATATACCTGAAGTTCATGCCGTAGACACCCGTTATTAAAGTTAGCGGCATCATTATGGTAGCTATCATTGTAAGCACCTTCATTATATCGTTGGTCTTATTTGATACCGTGGAGATATACACATCAAGCGCGCTGTTCAGCACATCTCTGTAAGTGTCTATAGTGTCGTTTATGAATATCATATTATCGTAAACATCGCGGAAATAGATGCGGGTCTTGGCATGAATAAAAGGCGAATCTTCTTTCGACAGGAAATTTACCGTATCGCGCTGGGGCCCTATAAAACGCCTCATATTCAGGACTTCCTTCTTTAAAGTAAATATACTGTTAAGTATGCTCTGGGTCGGATTTTTGAGCATCTGCGTCTCGATATTTGATATCTTATAATCCATTACGTCAAGGACCGGCAGGTAATTATCCACCAGAGAATCCACCACTAGATGGAGAAGCACATCCGCTCCCTTTGCCATCGACTGCGGGTTCTTCTGTATCCTCTCCATGGTACTCGATATCCCTTTCATGAGTTCCTGATGGATAGTGATAATATAATTGCTACCGATGCACATATTCAGTTCTATCATCTTTACTTTTTGGGCGCGTGGCGTAAGCGTAGCGCCATGCATGACTATGAAAAGATATTTCTCAAACCGGTCCACTTTCGGACGGGTGATCGTATTTATGCAGTCTTCTATAGTTAAGGGGTGCAATTCAAAGACCTTTTCTATCATATCCAGCTCTGCCTTTTCCGGGTCGATGATGTCGAGCCACAGGACGTCTTTTTCCGACTGGACAACGGCCTTCATTTCCTCGGGCTTGAGATTATTTATAATCTCGCCGTTCCCCTTGTAATAAACCAACGCTGTTGCCATAGTTCCTCCGTCACTATAGTAGCGGACACTTAAGTGTCCGCTACTGCTATTTATAACAATTTAAGCGAACTTATCATCCCGCTGACAGCTTCAAAGACATCGTCCGTCGTGATCATCTTCAGGCATTTGAAACCGTTCTCGCAATTATGCGCAAGGCAAACCTTGCAGCCGGCGTCTTTATGAAGAAACATGTCCTTTTCGCCGGTAGGCCCCCATCTTTTCGGACTGAGGCCGGGCTCGTTCCTTCCGAATATAACAACACAGGGTGTGCCCGCAGCCGACGCTATATGGACCGGGCCTGAATCATTTGAAATAAATAAGGCGCACTTCTTAAAGAGCGCGGCAAGCTCGCCCACGGACGTCTTGCCGGAAAGGTCCAGCACCTCAGTTTTTAGGCCTTTTAAAAGCGCTTGGGCGTCTTTTGAATCGGCCGGCCCGGATATCAATACCGCCTGAAAATTATACCGTTCTTTCAGCCGGTCTATCAACGCCGCAAAACGCTCCGCCGGCCACCTCTTTGAGGGGCAGCTTGCGCCGGGATGCACAGCTATTAAGGGAACGGCACCGTTATAGCCCTCGCGCGCCAGCTTTATATTTATCGAATTTTTGGCCGATTCTTTTACGGGCACATACGGCCTCTTATCCTTTGCCGTAATACCTATGTACTTTAATATATCTAAAGTATAATCCAATTCATGCTTTTCTCCAAGAAATTTTTTATCTTTTATCCTTTTTGTCAAAAGACCCGCCATCTTCCTGTCTAGGCCGATTCTTGAGGGGATGCCGGCTGAAAATGCTACTATATGCGCGCGGTTGGTCGGATGAAGTATAAGCGCTGTATCAAAGTGTTTTTTTCTTAAAGCCAGCCCGAAGAGGAGCGTCGCAAGAAAACTTTTATGCGCGCCGTCTTTATCATATATAATTACCTCATTGAGGTAAGGGTTACCTTCCACTATATCCCGGGCATAAGGCCGTACCATAACCGCAATATAAGCGGAAGGATAGGCATCCCTCACCGCCTTTATGGCCGGCGTAGAAAGCACCACATCGCCTATGCGGTCAGTCCGTATTAGTAGTATGCGTTTTGGGTTCATATTTTTAGCTATCAGCTATCAGCTCTCAGCTATCAGCTTTTAATTTCTTTTTTAAACCAGATATCATTGCCGAAATCTCATCGGATTTTTCAATAAGACAGCTTATGTCTCTTTCATTAAGATAATTTAACCGCTTAGCTATTTCTAGCCCACACATTACTTCATAAGAAGAACGTAATGAAATGCTCAAAAATCTATTAAACTCATTATCTGAACCAGCTCCGCTACCTTCGGCTATATTTAATGCTATTGACGTAGCTGCCCTTCTTAATTGACTCGTTAATCCATATATCTCATTCGTCGGAAATTTATTCGTAATCTTATAAATATCTTCTATAAAACTCATTGCTTTATTCCAAATTGTCAGTTTTCTGAATTTTTGTTCTTTCATATCTAATTCCTATTATAGCTGATGACTGACGACTGAAAGCTGACAGCTCACTTACCAAGCATTTCTTTCGCAACCTCAAACACTTCCTCCGCAGTGATCTCTTTCATGCATTCGTGCTCAAACTCGCACTGCGCCTTTTCGCAAGGAACGCAGTGTATCTTCTTTCTTATAACGCGGTCGTCTTTGCCTCTCGGGCCGTAGAGCCGCGGGTCCGTCGGGCCGAATATCGCCAATACTTTTGTTCCGGCGGCAACTCCTAAATGCATGGGAGCGCTGTCATTCGTTATAAGCAGGTCGCTCTTTTTTAAAAGTGCGGCAAGCTGGCAAAGGCTCGTTTCGCCGGTAAGGTCAGTTACCTCTTTATTTGCGGCGGCTATTATATCCTTTACCGCCCGCCTGTCCGCCTTGTCGCCTGCCAATATCACATCGGCGTCGATTTCGTCAATAAGACGCCCTACAAGCTCCGCATATCCTTTTTTCGTCCATCTTTTTATCTCGCTTTTCGCGCCCGGCGCTATGGCAACAACGGGTTTTTTTGAGTCGCTCTTTTTTATTATCTTATCTATAAAATCAATGTCTTCCGTGGGTATATGTATAAAAAAAGGCGCGTCCTTTACTTCGAGCCCTATTGAACTCAGTTTTGCGAGGTGCTGCTCCTTTTTATGCCTGACGGCCCTTGGGACATTTTGAATGGGGCTCGTCCTGTATTTTGCGCCCAGAAGAAACGGGAAAAGCGAATTTCTCATATCTACTATAAGGTCATAACGGACCTTTCTCAATTTCTGTATGAGGCGGCGTTTCTCTTTAAGGGATGTGTGCTTATTGTAGATTATCAGCTTAAATACAGCCGGATGTTTTTTGAATAAGTCCTCACCGTTCGGGCCGACCATCACGTCGAGTCTAGCGCTTGGAAAATGGCCGCAAAGGACCGACATGACGGGTGTCGTCAGCACTATATCGCCTATATTGCTCAGTGTGATAAATAGCATGCGTTTTACTTTGGATTTGTCTATTTTCATAACATGCTTGGGGTCAGACCCTGATTATGTTAACTACGTTTCTTGGGGTCTGACCCCAGATACCCTTCTTCCTCAATCACCTTCATAACATCTTCCGGTGTAACGGCAGCCATGCACCTATTCTCGCGGCAGGTCATATCATAACAAGGAACTGAACAACCAATATCTTTCTGTATCACCGTATAATTGTCTCCGCCGTAAGGGCCGGTTATGGCCGGATCCGTCGGCCCGAATATCGCTATCGTGCCGGTATGCATGCTTACAGATATATGCATAGGCCCGGAATCCCCGGAGATAACGAGTTTGGCTCTTTCAAATATAGCCGCCATCTCCCTTATCGCAGTCCTTCCGCATAAAGATACCGTCTTATGGCGCATCGCTTTAGATATTTCTTCGGCCAGTTTCTCGTCTTTTCTGCCTCCGCTTATCACTATCTTTACACCGTATTTCTCCCGAAGCCGGTCGCCCAATAAGGAGAAATGCTCTACGGGCCACCTCTTAGGATCCCAGTTACCGCCCGGATTCAACACCACAAAACGCTCATTTGTGTTTATGCCCAGGGACTGTAAGAGCGCTTCGACTTTTTTTCTGTCAATATCCGTTATAAAAAACTCGTAATTCTTTTTAGAGGTATCCGCCCCTGCCGCTTCGGCCAATTTGAGGAAATATTCCACTTTATGCATCCCGCACCCGCGCGCGGGCGCTGGATCGGATTGCTTCAGCTTCCCGGTCAGGATGCATCCTCTCCCTTTCGTGTCATAGCCAATGCGCTCTTTTATCCCCGCCAAAAATGTAATGAATGCGCGTGTAAACGAACGGTGAAGTATAAAAGCTGTGTCAAAATGCTCTTTTCGCAGCTTCATTATAAATCGGATCTTCCCCGCAATACCTCTTTCGCTCGCGTCTTCATCGAATATTATTAGTTCGTTAATACGCGAATTCGCCTCCAGCATCTCTTTCGTGCGCGGCACGACGACACAGGCGATGTAACTTTCAGGGTATGCCTCGCGGATAGCTCTTATGAACGGCGTGGAAAATATAACGTCGCCGAGCCAGTTCACGTTGATGATTAATATTTTCTTCCGGGTTTTGGGTTTAGGGTTTATCACCTTTTTATATAAATTCTCGACTTTATCCGCCATCTTATCCAGCGTAAAGTCTCTCAACACCTCTTCCCTTGCTTTTTCGCCAAGTGCGGACATCGTCTTCTTATCATTTAATAAATCTACGATCTTCCGGGCAAGGTCTTCGGCGTCGCCCACATTAAAAAGGATGCCGTTTTTCTTATCCTTTATAACATTCTCTATGCCGCCGACTCGACTCGCGATGCACGGTTTCGCCGAAGCCATCGCTTCCAAAAGCGAAAGGCCAAGACCTTCCTTCACCGAGGGTAAAATGAAAATATCCATAACTGAAAGCGGCTTTTTTGTGTCTTTTGCGCTTTTCGAAAATACTACATTGTCGCCGATGCCGAGTGTATCCGCAATTTTCCGCAGCCTCTTCTCGTCGGGGCCGTCACCGACCATCAATACCTTGAGAGACGGCACGCTGTCCGATACCCTGCTTGCCGCTTTAAGCAGTACCTCCTGGCCTTTCACAGGCGAAAGCCTGCCTATTGTGCCTATCACAGGGCCTTGGGCTTGGAACCCCAGTTCTTTTTTCTCCTTTATTTTATCGGCGTCAGCTATATCCCTGCGAAAATATTCGGTATCTATGCCGGTATATATAAGTTCCACTCTATCTTCCGGTAATTTGAAGTCATCCATGAGATGCTGCTTTACCGCTTCGCTTATCGCTATCACTTTCACGCCCCAGGCTCCGTACAAGATCCTTCCCAGGCGGGTTTTAAAATAACCGTGACAAGTAGTAATATAAGGTACGCCCGTAGCGCGTGAGGTAAGGGCGGCCACTACCGCCGTAACCCTTGTATGCGCGTGTATTAATTCTATATTTTCCCGCTTCACTATATCTTTTACGGCAAAAAATGTTTTGATTATCTTCGGGCTCAGTTCCGATTTAGTTTTTATATCCAGGTGAAAATGGTTTATGCCGCTTTTGGAAAGTTCCCCTTCCAGATCACCGCCAGAAGAAGCCACGAAAATAACGTGATTTCTCGCCTTCATGGCCTTAGCCAGATTGGCGACATATACGCCTATCCCGCCGATATTAATGTGTGTTGTTAAGTGCAATATGCGCATAAATCTCCGGGGTCGCTGGGGTCAGACCCTCGTTATGTTAACTACGTAGTTTACATAATCAGGGTCTGACCCCAAATACTTCTCCACCGCTTTTAGCACTTCATCCGCTTTTATGTTTTTCATGCAGCGGTTATTTTTCGGGCAAACGCTCTTATAGCACGGGCTGCATTTGATATCGGATTTGAGGACAATGGAATTTTCTACTTTCGTCATGTGTCTTTCGGGATCCGTCGGTCCAAATAGCGCCACTACCGGCACGTTAACAGCCGCTGCTATATGAAGCGGCGCGCTATCAGTAGTCACATATACTTTAAAACGGCTTATGAGCGCCGCAAGCTGCATGATATTTGTCTTTCCCGCCGCTATTATGGGCTTACTCGCCGATAGTTTCGCCGCTTCTTTTGCCGGGGCAATATCCAGAGCTGCGCCGGTAAACACCGCCCTTATATCATGTTTCTTCGCAAGCGCGTCGCATAGTTCGGCTATTTCTTCGACGGGCCATCTCTTCGACTGCCATCTCGTACTCGCGGCTACATTTATGCCCACAAGAACATGCCTTTCGTCTACCCAGTTTTGTCTCAGAAAGTCATCCACCCATTCATAGTCCTCTTTTTTAGGCCAGAGCTGCGGCACTTCATCTTTTCTGTCTATACCGAGCATTGCGAGCGCCCTAAACTGATGCATTACCGGTTCGGCCGGTACTACGGAATCTTTGATCTTTTTATTTAAAAAGATGCTCCATTTACCGTTATCATAGCCATACCTTAAATTTGCCATAGTCAGAAGTGAAAGAAGGTGGCTCGTCCTATTGTTCTGCAAATCCACGACTATGTCGAAATCTTCCTTTCTCAAACGTCCTGCCAATTTTAAAAGCCCCTTCCATGTCTTATCTCTGTTATCCGGTTCGAATATTATCCTCTCGTTTATGTACGGACAGCTCTCAAGCACACTGCTTGATGCTTCGCCGACCAGCATCTTTATCACGGCTTCGGGAAATTTTTTCCGTATCGCCTGTAATGAAGGGATGGATAAGATCACATCGCCGAGAGCGCTCAGCTTAATAACCAGTATCTTCCTAAGTTTTATAGCATCCTCATAGACTTTCACGGTCTTCTCCGCCATGGAAGTGAGAGAATATTTATCCTCGACATCCTTTCGCGCCCGGGCGGCAATAGACCGGGCCAATCCGTTGTCCTTAAAAAGCCTCGTTATAGCTTCTGCTATGGAGTGCGGGTCTTCGGGAAATACCAATAAGCCGTTTTCTCCGTCGCGGATTATATCGGTTACCCCGCCTACCCGCGTAGCCACTACCGGCACGCCTACCGCCTGCGCTTCTATAATAACCCTGCCAAACGCCTCCGGTGCCCGCGTCGGCAGGACAAGCACATCAAGTTTAGACAATATCTGGGGGATATCCGTCCTCTGGCCCATAAATTCCACGACGCTGCTTATCCCTAACTGCCTTGTGAGGGCCTCAAGCTCTTCTCTGTATCTGGGTTTGGAATGCGGGGCGTCGCCGACTACCAGCAATTTTACATTCGGCATTTTTCTGAATATCATCGCTACCGCCCTGAAAAGATCCGCATGGCCTTTTAGCGGCGTTATTCTTGAGACTACGCCTATAATAAAATCTTTTTTCCGAGGGCTCTTCTCGCCTGCCGCGGCATCGATCTGTTTTAAGAATCTGAATTCGTCGAGATTGACTCCGCGCGGTATCAGCCTTATTCTGTCGTAGGGCGTAGCGAAATCTTTCATCATGTGCTCGGCCATATCGCGGCTTGCTACTATTACAAACCTTCCCCAGCTCATGGGCCTTGAAAAAAGCCCGGTGTTATAATAACCGTGCGCTGTGGTTATAAATATCCTTTTAGTCAGTTTTGCCGCTCCTGAGCCAATTATAGCCGGCACCCTGCTTCTTGCGTGAACTATATCTATGTCTTCCTCTAATATGATCTTCGCCACTTTTCGTATCATCATTATAACGGTGACGGGAGATTTTTTCCCTACCGGAAGCGTGTAATGTTTAGAGCCTTCTTTCCGAAGGCGCTTTACGAGCCCGCCGCCACCTGATATCACGACGGATTTATGGCCCTTTTGGACGAGATAGCCGGCCAAATCTACCGCTCCGCGCTCCACACCCCCCACTTCCAGCTCTGGTAATATCTGTAGTATGTTCATTTTCAGCTTTCAGCTTTCAGCTCTCAGCTTTCAGCTGCCAATTTACCTGACCACAATCAGGTTTATAGCTGATAGCTGACGGCTGACGACTGAAAGCTTAATTAAACTATCCTTTTCACTGCCTCGTATATTTTTTCGTTATCGTTCAAACGCTTCGGCTCTTCGTCCGAATCCATAAGCCCTACAATATTGTCTTTCAGGTCTTTTACTTCCGAGAGGCAGATATGCCCTTTGGAGGCCATCTTTTTAAGGAACAGCTCGTGCTTGTTCGCTGCCGGCGCCGAGAGTTTTTTGTTCGGTTTAAACGCTATAACGTGTTTGCCGGAACTCGCCGCCTCCGAAAGCATGGAAGTCGATTCGCCCGAAACTACCACGACCGAAGACGCGCCCAATATCCCGCCAATGGCCCATTCAGGATTGCGCTCAGCGGATATTATAACAAGCTTTGCAAGTTCATCTTTTCCGAGTTTCGTCTTTAGGAGATTGTTTACCTCATTACTCGTCCTTCTTGATGTGGTCGCGAGTATGTTTGCGTCAAGTTCATGTGCTGCGCCGAGCACTTTTTCAATCACATCTTCCACAAGCGCCTTGTCCAGCGAATAATTCTTATTGTCCCCGCCTATGAATAACCCTATATTTTCCTTATTGCCGAGTTCCGCGATCCTCTCCAGCTGCTTCAGGTCATCGGCCATCTTTTTTTGCGATATCAAATTGGGCATGCCGAGCGTCTTTACAATATTTTCTCTTTCGGCGGGCCTGTCGTGTTCCGGTATTATGTTTATGTCAAAATTGCGCACTGATAAAAGCGACGGTTTCATAAGCGCGATGCTTTTTGCGCAGTTTTCCCTGCTGAAGAGGATGTTTACGGCCGCCACGCGCGATCCGCATGATATCACTATGTCGGCGTAAGCACTTTTTATCTCGTCATAACATTTAGGATCCAAAACAAGATTGAGCAGCTTCATCCTGAACAAGCAATAATTTGAAATAAGGGGCGTGATTAAAGCGGCAAGGGTCCTTCCGAAATCACTTTTATACGTTATCTCTATCACCCTTTTTTCGGTATCGCGCTCGGTATAGCCGAATTCGCGCCGCGATTCTTTTATCTTCTCGAAGACGGCAAGCGATTGATTTAAATGGCCCGCCCTGCCGTCTGTTAAAATAACCACCTTCCTCAAAGGTGTAGATTTCCATCTTTTATGAAGCCAAAGCCACTGCTCAGGGCTTTTCCTTACAAATGATTCCAAGAGAGAGCCGAATCTCTGCATTGCTTCAAGCTCGTTAGCTTCCATGTCGCCTTCACTGCTGAGTGCTATGGGTTTCTCTATAAATATTGTATGGTAAGGACCGTCCCTTCTTACGACAAATGCCGGCACTATGAGGGCACCCGTCTTTCTCGCCAGCGCGAAAGCGCCTCTCGGACTGGAAGTAGGCCTCGCGAAGAAATTTATAAATACCCCCTTTTTGCCGGCGTCCTGATCGGAGAGGATCCCGACTATGCCGTTTCTCGCGAGGTGCTCGTATATCTCCCTTGTTGCCATGCCTTTTTTTATGACCTTGCAGCCCTTGCTTTCTCTGGCGGCATTTAAAAGGTTGTTCAACCGCGTCATCTTCTGTTCCCTCGCAAGCACAAAAAGAGGAAAGCCTCTTAGCGCGCTCGCGATACTGGAAAGTTCCCAGTTTCCAAAATGACCCGTAAGGTATATGGTGCCGCGGCCAAGTTTAGCCGCGCTTTCAAAATTATGCCAACCCTCCACTTTTATATATTTCTCAAAATAGTCCTTGTCAACGTCGGGCAATCTCAAGATTTCCACAAGCATTTGGCCAAAATTCCTATATAGGCGCTTAACGGTACGCCGTATCTCTTCGGGCTCCTTTTCCGAGCCGAGCGCCGCGCGCATATTGGAATACGCCACCTTCGCCCTCTTGTAATTTACAAAATATGCGATACTGCCAAAGCCGCGGCCAAACGCCAAAGCGGTATCTACGGGAAGTATCCTGAAAAGCGCGCTTGCAAAATTAGCTATTAAATAAAGAACGTAATCGAGCAACTATCTCCTCCTTATTCCTCGTAACTGTGGCTTCTATCAGCAGGCTTAAAAGATCCACTTTTTTGCCTCCTCCGGAAGCCTCTATCAAACTCGCAAGGCCGTCCGTACCGTTATTTTTTGAGCGTATGATATCCTTTTCTGTAGTAATGACGGTATCAATGCCTTCACGCGCGCATTTTTCGATCACTGAGTCAACATCCTTCATGCTGTACAGGTGATGGTCCGCATAATAGAAACTCTCGGCGATATTGGCGCCCAGATTTTTTATCATCCACTCAAAGTAGCCGGGATTGGCGATAGCCGCAAGAAGAGCTACACGCCTGCCTTTTATATAATCCAACGGCACGATCCCGCCGGATACTCTTTTTAGGCCTGCCGGTTTATAGAAAGATTCTACGGCGACAATATCATCTTTTATCTTCTTTAGCTCCGCGTATATTGCGGGCTTATTGCTGGCGCCCATATCGGCCTTTGTCAAAACGGCCATGTCGGCCTCTTTCAGGCGGCTGAGCCCTTCGCGCAGGATACCAGCCGGAAATAATTTCATATTTCCAAAGGGCGAAGTCGCATCTATGAGGACTATATTGAGGTCTCTTTTCAGCCGGCGATGCTGAAAACCGTCATCAAGTATAATGCAGTCGCTTCCAAACTTGTCTATGGCGCGCTTTGCGCTTTTATATCTATCGGCCCCTACTATTACGGGTATACCGCTAAGGCGTGTTTCAAGAAGATGCGATTCATCTTCGCCGTAACCTCTTATCAAAACGGCGACATTTTTTCCCATCGCCTTTACGTTCTCCGCCAGCATGATAACAAAAGGCGTCTTGCCGGTACCGCCCAACGTTATATTACCCACACTGATGACCTTGGCGGATACTTTTCTGCAAGGCAGGATGCCGGCCCTATACAAAAAAGATATGCACTTTAAAACAATGGCGTACAAAAAAGAGCATAACGATAGAATTATTCCTACTACATAAGCATCCGGCGTCTTCCTTTCGCCTTTCATTATTGAGAGCATGTACAGTTTTAATTTATCCATGGTAAACAAGATCCATAATCAAAAGCGCGTTGCGTTCCGTCGAACCGACGTTATCCATAACGACTTTTCGGGCATTCTCGCCCATTATCTTCCGTTTATGTTCGTCGAAAAGGAGCTCCCTCAGGTATTTTGCCAGCTCCTCCTCGTCGTCCGCCACGAGAAGCGCGCGTTCATTCAGAAAGAGTTCCGCCATATCCTTAAAATTATCCACAAAAGGCCCGGTTATTATCGGCTTTGCGTACGCCGCCGGCTCCACAAAATTATGGCCTCCTTGGGGAACAAGGCTTCCGCCCATAATCACAATAGCGGCTATCTGATAAAGTACTTTCAGATTGCCGATAGAATCAAGCAGAAATACGCAATCGTCCAAAAAGTGCGCGTCCCGGCCGCTTATTATTTCCGACATCCTTACGGGAGTAAAGTCAAACTTTGATATAAGCGCGGCTATTTCATTTACCCTCTCTATGTGACGCGGAGCTATCAAAAGCCGCGCATCCGGAAAATCACCTTTTAGCGACTTAAAGGCTCCAAGTATCTTTTGGTCTTCTCCACGGTGAGTGCTGCCGGCTATGATAAGTTTTGCCTGATGAGGAAGCCAAAGATCACTTTTTTCTATCGGGAAAAACGAGCGCGCGGCCGTATCGGATACCTTATATATCATATCAAATTTCATGTTACCGGTAACTTTTACCCTGTCGGAAGGCGCGCCCAGCTCTATTATTCTCGCCGCGTCGTCTTTCGCCCTCATGGCAAAAAGGGTAATTTTTGAAAGTATATTACTCATGACCGGTTTTATAAGCATATAATTCGCAAATGATTTCGCGGATATGCGGCCGTTCAAGAGCGCTATAGGTATCTTATTGTCATGAAGCGCCGAAATAAGATTGGGCCATATCTCGGTCTCTATGGAAATAAACAGGCACGGGTTTATTTCTTTTATCACCTTTTTTACGATAAATGTCAGATCCAGCGGCAAGTATATTACGATGTCCTCTTTTGCGGCTATGGAAAGCGCTATCTCGTGGCCCGTCTTGGTTACATTTGATATAACGAGGCGTTTTGACGGAAAAAGAGTCTTAATCCTCTCTATGAGGCCCTCCGTAGTCTTCATTTCCCCTACACTTACGGCGTGGATCCATATGGGCCTTGCACGCGCCATGCCCAGGAGTAATCCCTTGTCAAATATGCCGAAGCGCTGCATAAAATCCTTATGCGCCTTCTTTTTTATCAGAAAATAAGGCAGATACACCAGCGCAAACAATATAAAAAACAGATTGTAAAGTATCCGCATTTTGCCCTTACGCGCGAGGATGCGCTTTGTCGTAAATTTCTTTTAGCCGTTCAGTAGTAACATGCGTATATATCTGTGTTGTGGATAAATTCATGTGCCCCAGAAGCTCCTGCACACTTCTCAGGTCCGCGCCCCTGTTTAAAAGATGCGTAGCAAAGGAATGCCTGAGCGTGTGAGGGGATACGCCTTCCCGGAGCGATACCCTTTTTATATATTTCTCCAGGACCCTTCTTATGCTCCTGTCAGTAAGCCTTGAACCGCCCTTGTTTAGAAAAACCGCCTTCTTATCATTAAGCCTTGCAACGCCTCTTTTATCCAAATAATTCCTTATCGCGCGAAGTGCCTTGTCCCCTATGGGAGCGAGCCTCTCTTTTTTGCCTTTGCCGAAGACCTTCACTACGCCGCCTATGAAATCCACGTTGTCGAGACTCATGCCTACGAGTTCGCTTACGCGTATACCCGTAGAATAAAGCGTTTCCATTATTGCTCTGTCGCGCAGCCCGGCGGCGTCCTTTTCATTGGGAGATTCTATCAACCGGGAGACCTCGTCCGGCCCTAAAAAGATAGGCAGCTTCTTATCCAATTTCGGCGTAGCTATGCCTGAAGACGGGTTTGCCTTTATATAGCCTTCCCTGTACAAGAATTTAAAAAATGACCTCAATGACGCCAGTTTTCTCGCGACAGTTCGTTTCGAATAATTCTTCGCCTTCATATTGGCGAGATATTTGCGCAGAAAAAGATAGCTTACGTTTTCCACGCTTGTCTCGCCCAAAAACTTCGCGAAATCCCTCAGGTCTACGGAGTAGTTCACTATCGTGTGGTGTGAGGCATTCTTTTCTATATTAAGATAATTTACGAATTTATCAATGTAGCGCAGCATACGATTTATGTAGAGGACATTTAAACGTCCTCTACTCCTGTGGACAACTTATTGTCGGGCGTATCTTTTGAGGGCAGAGTACGGGAGACATAGCGGCACGCGGGAAACTTGGTACAGCCGTAAAAGGCCCCCCTCGAGGAGCGCCTTTCCACAAGCTCTCCTCGGCAATCAGGCTGGGGGCATTTCACTCCGGTGGTAATAGATTTGGCATTCTTGCAGCGGGGGAAGTCGGAACAGCTTAAGAATTTTCCCTTTCTGCCCCACTTTATCACCATCGGCTTGCCGCATTTATCGCATACCTCGTTCGTAGGCGTATTGATATTCTTAATGCTCTTCATGTCCTTCTGAGCCTTTTCGAACGCTATTTTAAACGGCGAGTAGAAATCCCTTAGGACCTTAAGCCATTCTATCTTTCCCTCCTCCACCTCGTCCAGCTCCTCTTCAAGATAAGCGGTAAATTTTATATCCAACACTTTCGGAAAATGCTTGGTTAAAAGCTCTGTCACCACCATGCCCAATTCTGTCGGGTAGAGATAGCCCTTTTCCCTTTTAACATAATTGCGTAAGGTAATAGTCGAGATAATAGGGGCATATGTGCTGGGGCGGCCTATGCCTTTTTCTTCAAGCTCTTTTACCAAAGAAGCGTCGGAGAACCTCGGCGGAGGGTTTGTAAAATGCTGCGACGGGTCCAACTTAATAAGTACCAATAATTCTTTTTCCTGTAAGTGCGGCAGGGTGTTAGTTTCTTTGTCAGTATCATGGTATAGGGCGGTAAAGCCGTCAAAAAGGACCTTGGTGCCGCTTGCCCTGAATATACATTTGCCCGCTTCTATATCTGCGCTGACAACGAGATTAAGCGCCGGTTCCATCTGGCTCGTGACGAACCTCGTCCATATAAGCTCGTACAATTTATGCTGAGCGCTCGAGAGATGCTCCTTTATGGCATCCGGTTCGTGAAGAGGCAAACTTGGCCTGATAGCTTCATGCGCCTCCTCGGCGCTCTTTTTTGATTTGTATTTATTGGGTGCCGCCGGGCAGTATTTTTTCCCGAATTTTTTTGTAATATACTCCCGCACCTCGTTCTCTGCTTCTTTGGACACGTTGACGGAATCGGTCCTCATATAAGTTATGAGCCCTGCGGCTTCTTCCTTACCCAGCTCTATACCTTCGTAGAGTTCCTGCGCCACTTTCATTGTTTTGCCAACCGAAAATCCGAGTTTATTAAACGCGTCCTGCTGCATTTTGCTCGTGGTATAAGGCGGGTACGGCGAACGCCTCTTTTTTATCTCCCTTACGCTCTTTACTATGAAGTTTTCTTCTTTAAGGCCGCCTATAATGGCTTCCGCTTCTTTTCCGGCCTTTAATTTCGATTCGTTGCCGTCTATCAATATCAATTTCGCCTTAAAGGGCCTCGTCTCCCCTTTGTCCGTTTCGGCGGCATCCGTAAGAGCGCCTCTCTTTTTTAGAAGGGCCTCTACTTCCCAATATTCCACCGGAATAAACGCCTTTATTTTTTGCTCCCGTTCGGCTACCAATCTGAGAGCCACCGACTGAACCCTGCCGGCGCTTAAACCCGAACCGACCTTCTTCCATAAAAGCGGGCTAAGGCTGTATCCGAGCACCCTGTCAAGTATCCTTCTTGCCTGTTGCGCGTTCACTTTGTTAATATCCAGTATGTGGGGATTTTTGAATGCCTCTTTTATCGCCCGTTCCGTTATTTCGTGGAAAGTGACGCGGTGGATCTTATCGTTTATTCCGGAAAGCTGGTCCCTCAGATGGTATGCTATCGCCTCGCCTTCTCTGTCAGGGTCCATCGCCAGGTAAATATCCTCCGTCTCCTTCGCGCCTTTTTTAAGCTCGGAAAGGATCTTGCGCCGTTTTGCCATAACTATATAACGGGGCTTGAAATCATTCTCAAGGTCAACGCCCATCTCGCTCTTCGGCAGGTCTATTACGTGCCCCATTGAAGAGAGGATAATGTAATCACTGCCTAAAAACTTGTTTATAGTTTTCGATTTTGTCGGCGATTCGACCACTACCAGATGTTTTGCCATTAGGTTTCCTTTACGTGCTTGTCATTGCGGGCCCCGCCATGGCGGGGCGAAGCAATCTCATTCGAGATCCCTCGTATGCTCCTATTCGTCGCATCCTCGGGATGAAATTCGGCCTGATGACTTACATTCGCTACGCTCTGTAAGTCATGGCCTCATTTCACTTCAGTATAAAATTCTTGCCCGGTAATTCCCGAATAATATTTTTTATCTCCAGCCTCACAAGAAGCGACGCCACCTTATCAACACTCATATTACTCTTCTCGGTCAGATCATCTATATATGAAGGCTCATAACTTAAAAATGCCGTCATTGCCAACTCATCTTTAGTTAAATCCTCCCGGCCGCTTATCCCTTTTGCCGGGCCGTCCGCGGGTTTTTTATAGAATCTCAGCTTATTTTCTATCTCCTCAATAATATCGTCGGGGCCTTCTATTAGCTTGGCGCCTTCTTTTATAAGCCTGTTCGTACCGGCGCTAGTTTTGGAATCGACCCTACCGGGCATGGCAAATACGTCTCTATTATCTTCCAGCGCAAAATTCGCCGTTATAAGGGCGCCGCTACTCTCGCCGGCCTCCACAACTACCACGCCGAGCGAAAGGCCGCTTATAATCCTATTGCGCCTCGGAAAATTCAGTTTAAGAGGCGGCGTATCCATGGGAAACTCGGAGATGACGGCTCCGTGGGCGCTGATCTCCTCCGCGAGCTTTTTATTCTCCGGCGGATAGATATCGTTGAGGCCGCTGCCGAGCACCGCTATCGTGCGTCCTGACTTAAGCGCGCCCTTATGCGCCGCCGTATCTATGCCGCGCGCCATCCCGCTCACGATCGTTATGCCGCGCGAAGCAAGGGCCTCGCTCAATTTCTCCGAACTCGATATGCCGTAATGAGACGGTATCCTTACGCCGACTATAGCCACACTATCGGCGTCTTCGGGTTTTATCTCGCCTTTTATATAAAGAACTATAGGGGGCGAATAACTATTTTTAAGAAGCTCCGGATATTTGGGGTCAAATACGCTTATGGCGTAGACACTTCTTTTTTCCATCAAACGGAGCTCCTTATCAAGCTCCTCTCTTTTTAAGGAGGCTATCTTATCTGCTATTGTTTCCCCGATATTCGGTATCTTGGCCAGCTCCCGGCGCGGGGCCTTTAATACAGCCCCGGGTTCTCCGTAGAATTTTAGGAGGCCTTCGAGCTTTTTAAAGCCGAGGCCCTCCGCCATATTGAGGAGTATGTAGTCTTCTATATGCGTCATATGTTATTTCCCGGTCCTCCGGTAGATCTCCATGATTTCGTTGGCGATATCCCGAGCCGTCTTCCCTGTCGTGTTTATCTGATAATCTGCCCTTCTATAATACGATTCTCTTTTCTTTAAAAGATAACTTATCTCGCCAAGCGGGTCTTCAACATTCAAGAGCGGCCGGTGCGTCCTTTGGCTTACCCTTTTGTATATCTCCTCCGGCGTGGCATTAAGGCAGAAAAGAATGCCGTTCATCTTGAGGTCAGCCACATTCAGTTCGTTTATTACAGCGCCGCCGCCCGTATCTATGACAGTCGATTCCTCTGCCGATACTTCCATTATCGCTTCCCGTTCAAGCTGCCTGAAATAAGATTCGCCTTTCTTCGCGAATATATCATTTATGAACATGCCGGCTTTCTTCTCTATGATATCGTCTGTCCTGATAAAAGAAATGCCAAGCTCTTTCGCTATGAGAGCGGCAACGACCGTCTTGCCGGTACCCATGAAGCCTACTAGCACAATGTTCTTCTTGGGCATGCGCATTTTGTCTTCCATAGTTTTTCGCTCGCAATATCTCTTATTAACCACATCAATATGAATTCCACGGGTTCCCCAAGGAATTCGCTACTTCCCAAATGCGGGCGAATTTCATACCTAAAATTTTTCCAGCATCTTTATATAATTCTGATAGTTCTTGGTAATTTCCCCAAGCGCGTCCGAACCGAACTTCTCCAAAAATGCGCCTGCGATTTCAAAGGCGCATACTCCTTCCGCTACTACTGAAGCGGATGGCACTGCGCATATATCAGACCGCTCAAGCGCGGCGCTCGTCACTTCTTTCGTGATTATATCCACACTTTTAAGGGGATTTTTGAGTGTTGATATCGGTTTCATGGCGGCCCTTATTACTACGGGTTCTCCATTTGTTATGCCGCCTTCTATTCCTCCGGCATTATTTGTGGATCTTCGGAATCTGCCGTCTTTATATATTATCTCGTCGTGCGACTTTGAACCCATCCTCTTTGCCAGAGAAAATCCCGCGCCTATTTCAACTCCTTTTATCGCTTGTATAGACATTACGCCCATTGCGAGCCTTCCATCAAGCTTCCTGTCCCACTGGACATGCGAGCCCAGTCCTGGGGGCTGGCCTGTTATTACGACCTCAAATATCCCGCCAAGGGTATCGCCGGCCGATGAAGCCTTGTCGATCTCCTCGCACATCAATTTCTCCGCCGCTTTATCCGCGCAGCGCAATATGGAACCGGATGCTGTATTTTTTACCTCCGCGAGGGTCTGGCCGGATGTATGGGCGTCTATCCCGCCTATGTGTATGACATGAGAAAATATATCTATGTCAAACTCCGAAAGAAAAATCTTACAGACTGCTCCTAGTGCGACTCTCGCCGCCGTCTCTCTTGCGCTTGAGCGCTCGAGGATATCGCGCATATCGCGCCTTCCGTATTTCATGGCTCCCGCCAGATCCGCATGGCCCGGCCTTGGAGAATGGATCTTCGGCAGTTCGTCTATTCTCGCGTCGGCATTCTTAATAAGAAGCGAAATAGGGCTCCCTATCGTTTCGCCGTTTCTCAGGCCCGAGAGTATTTCTGCCTTATCAGCCTCTATCTTCATCCTCTCGCCGCGGCCATAACCTGACTGCCGTTTTTTAAGCTCATTATTTATAAAATCCGCGGGTATCTTGAGGCCCGACGGCATTCCTTCCAGTATGGCAAGGAGCGCCTTACCGTGAGATTCGCCAGCCGTTAAATATCTTAGCATTGCACACCCCCGTTAAGGAATTTTTAATACAGAAAAAGATAGCTGAGTATCCTGTCCCCCCAAAAAATGACAATAATCGCGGCCAGTGAAATATACGGCCCGTAGGGAATAGTCTCTATTTTATATTTAACCTTAAGCATTATGCCCACAAAAGCGCCGAAAAAAGGCGCGATAAAAAATACCAAAAGCGCCATTTTCCATCCGAGAAATGCTCCTATCATGGCCATCAGTTTGACATCCCCTCCGCCCATAGCGTCTTTCTTAAAAGCAATGGTCCCTAAAACGCCTATAAGGTATATACTGCCTCCGCCTACTAAAACTCCCAAAAGAGAATTTATTAAGGCCTTCTGGCGGCTTATTTCTCCGAAGATAGACGGGAAAATATACGCCGCTATAAGCCCTATTATTATCCCTGAAACCGTTATAGAATCGGGTATTATCTGAAAATCAAAATCTATGAAAGTCGCCGCAATAAGTGCCGAAACAAGCAGCGCCATAAAGGCGAACTTCTCGCTAGACCCGAAACTTATAAAGAGCGCAAGGAATAAAAGCGCCGAAGTCAATTCAACTATGAAATACCGGGGCGAAATAGTCCTCGCGCAAAAACGGCAGCGCCCCCGCAGAAAGATGTAACTCAAAAACGGGATATTGTCATACCAATGAAGCCTGTTATTGCAATTGACGCAGTGCGACGGCGGATAGACGATAGATTCGTTCCGCGGAAGCCTGTGTATACAGACATTAAGAAAGCTCCCAACGACGGAGCCCATTATAAATATAAATATTTTTAAGCCCATTTTATAATACACCGCTGAGCGCCTTCTTCATAAGATGAATCGGCGCTTTTTTGCCTGTCCAGATAGTAAAGGCCAATGTACCTTGGTTCAACAGCATCCCCATTCCGTTCGCTGTCACAGCGCCCCTGTTTCGGGCATCGCGTAAAAGCGTGGTCGTCCTGGGGTTATATATGGCATCGTAAACTAAAAGGCCCTTATGTATAAAATTGGGCTCAATTACTCTTGGGTCGGACACCTTCATGCCGCAGGGCGTAGCGTTTACTAAAACATCGGAATTGAGGACCATCTCTTTTATGGCCTTATTCTCTTTCTTAAGAGCGATCGCCTCGCAGGACGTGTGCCTGGAAACGGCCTTTGCCAAAGCCGCCGACTTTTCCGCTGCATCATCCACAAGCGTGATACGTCCGGCGCCTTGAAGCGCAAGCGAAAAAGATATGGCCCTGGAAGCGCCGCCTGCGCCGATTATAAAGAAACGCTTACCCTTAGGTAGTATGCCAAATTCTTCCTGCAGAGACTTTACGAACCCTTTGCCGTCGGTGTTAAAACCCTTCGGCTTTCCGTCTTTAAGCGCGATTGTGTTTACCGCCCCTATAAGCTCGGCCTCTTTTTCTACATCGTCAAGATATTTTAATACCGCCTCTTTATAAGGTACGGTGACATTCAGCCCGCGTATGCCCAGCACTTTTAAGCATTGCATAGCTGAACCGAGGTCCTTGGGTTTTACTTCAAACGCCACATACGCGGCGTTTATGCCAAGTGATTGAAATGCGGCATTGTGCATAGCCGGCGAAAATGTATGATGAGCCGGATATCCTATAATGCCGTACAGTTCCGTGCTTCCGTTTATACGCATATTTGCCTTTATAGGGCCGTCTTTGTTTTGCTTTTAGCCGTGCGCTTATTTGTAATTCTACTCACGGCATTCAGATAGGCCTTGGCGCTCGCCTCTATGATGTCGGTGCTTGAACCTCTGCCCGTCAGGATCTCGTCTTTGACTCTTATCCTTACCGTAACATCTCCGACGGCATCTTTGCCGCCCGTAATCGCGCGGAGGGAATAGTTCAGGAGTTTTCCCTTAACGCCCGTGATCTTATCGATCGCCTTATAGCATGCGTCTACAGGCCCGTCCCCGGTAGAAGTTGCCTCGGCCGTTTTGTGGCCGGATTTAAGCTTGATTGTTGCACGCGGGGTGATCTTATTGCCGCTGGTTACTTCAATGGAATCAAGCCGGTACTTTTCCGTAATGCTTCTTGTAGTCTCTTCTACTATAGCGATAAGGTCTTCATCGAAGACCTCTTTCTTTTTATCCGCCAGCTTTTTGAAATCGAGAAATGTCTTGTTTATCTCGCTATCGCTCAGATTGAATCCGAGTTTTTTAAGCCGCTCACTGAAAGCGTGCCTGCCGGAATGTTTTCCCAGCACAAGGCGCGTCATTTCTACGCCCACATCCGACGGTTTCATTATCTCGTATGTGGTCCGGCGTTTCAGCACACCGTCCTGATGTATGCCGGATTCGTGCGAAAATGCGTTCGCGCCCACAACGGCTTTGTTCGGCTGGACTATTATGCCCGTAAGCCTGCTTACAAGCTGGCTTGTTTTGTAAAGTTCTTCTGTCTTTATGCCGGAGGTAAACCCGAATAGGTCCTTCCGCGTATTAATCGCCATTACTATCTCTTCCATCGAAGCGTTGCCGGCGCGTTCGCCCAAGCCGTTTATGGTGCACTCGACTTGTCTCGCGCCGTTTTGGAGCGCAACTATGGAATTTGCGACGCCCAGGCCCAAATCATTATGGCAATGGACACTCAAAACGCATTCATCAATATTGTTTACGTTTTCCTTTATTCCCTTTATAAGGCGGCTGAATTCCGAAGGAATGGCGTAGCCGACTGTATCGGGTATATTCACTGTTGTAGCGCCCGCGTCTATAACTGCCCTTACAACCCTATACAAAAACTCTTTCTCTGTGCGCGAGGCATCTTCCGGCGAAAATTCTATATTCTCGGTAAGGCGCTTTGCGTATTGGACTCCCCACACCGCAAGGCGCAGTATCTCGTCTTCGGCCTTCCTCAGTTTATATTTCATATGTATCTTTGACGTGGCCAAAAATACGTGGATGCGGCGGTTTTTGGCGTACCTCACCGCCTGATAAGCTGTATCGATGTCTTTTTTGAGGCATCTTGCCAGCCCGCAGATCGTAGGGCCTTTTATATTTTTGGCAACGGCCTTTACGGCCTCAAAATCGCCTTTGCTTGAAATGGGAAAACCCGCTTCAATGACATCGGCCTTAAGGTGCGCGAGCTGCCTAGCTATTTCAAGCTTCGCCTTAGGCGTCAGAGACGCCCCCGGTGACTGCTCGCCGTCACGCAGCGTCGTGTCGAATATTATGACTCTGTCACTACTCATTTATTTGCTCCTCCATCTAGCTTTCAGCTTTCAGTCTTCAGCTTTCAGCTGAGAGCTGACGGCTGATAGCTGATAGCTCTCTACTTTTTCATCCAGGGCATCATTTCGCGCAGCTTCTTACCCACTGCCTCTATGGGATGTTCATCGCCCGCTTTTAAAAGCTTGTTAAAATTGGGCCGTCCCTCTTCGTTCTCCCTTATCCATTCGCGGGCAAACTTGCCGGATCGGATATCCTTCAACATCTTCTTCATTATTTTGCGGGTCTTTTCAGTTATAACCATGGGGCCGCGCGTAACATCGCCGTAGCAGGCCGTATTTGAAACCCTGCGCCTCATCCCGCTTATGCCGGTCTCCTGTATAAGATCGGTTATCAGTTTCAATTCGTGCAGGACTTCGAAGTATGCTATTTCCGGTTGATAACCCGCCTCTACCAGCGTGTCAAATCCTGCCTTGATCATTTCGCTGACGCCTCCGCAAAGAACAGCCTGCTCTCCGAAAAGATCTGTTTCTGTCTCTTCAGAAAATGTAGTCTCAATAACGCCTGCCCGCGTTCCGCCTATCGCTTTAGCGTAAGCGAGCGCCAGTTTCATAGCATCACCGGTAGCGTCCTGATGAATGGCCACAAGGCATGGAACGCCTTTCCCTTCTTCGTACATCTTTCTCACTAAAGCTCCCGGGCCTTTCGGCGCCACCATAAAGACATCTATCTTCTTACTCGGTTTTATCTGCTTGAATCTTATATTAAATCCGTGTGAAAAAACAAGCGCCTTTCCCTTGGTCATATACGGAGCTATGGATTCCTTGTAGACCTTCGCCTGCACGTGATCCTGCGTCAGTATCTGGACGATATCGGCCTGCTTTGCCGCTTCGGATGCGGATATAGGATTGAAGCCATCTTTTTTTGCCGTCTCATAATTCGGGCTCGCTTCTATTTCGCTCACTATGACATTGAGCCCGCTGTCGCGGAGGTTCAGCGCCTGGCCCCGGCCCTGTATGCCGTAGCCGATTATGGCGATCTTTTTATCCTTTAATATACTCGGGTCTGCATCGTTATCATAGTAAATCTTCAGCATAATTATTTTCCTTTCTCGGTCTATCGGGGTCAGACCCTCGTTATGTAAACTACAAATATGTGCCGGGGGTCTGACCCCCTCCCGCGGCACATATAATTAATAACCGACTGCCACTCTTCCGGTCCTGACCAGTTCCTTTACGCCGAATTTCCCGAGCTCCTCGAGCAATTCTTTTATCTGCGCCTGGTCTCCAACCGCTTCAATGATCGCGATATCTCCTTTTGAATATATGATCTTCCCTACATACTTATTAAGAAGATTCTCTATCTTCCCTTTGTCTTTCGGGGAATAATCCACTTTTATTAAAACCATCTCTCTGTCAATATGCTCTTTCTTCGTAAAGTCGGTAACCGTTATAACGTCGATCAATTTATTGAGCTGCTTCTTTATCTGTTCGAGTATCTTCTCGTCCTCGGCCTCGACCACTACAGTCATATAAGAGACTACCGGGTCCAATGTCTCAGAGACGGCGAGAGAGGCAATATTGTACCCCCGCGCGCTGAAAAGCCCGGCAATACGCGCCAAGACACCGAATTTGTTTTCTACTAGAAGTGATATTGTCCGCCTCATGCCAACCCCCCGATAATTTTGTTAATCGCTTCGCCCGCCGGCACCATAGGATAGACATTCTCTTCCGCTTCCACGCGGAAATCTATAAAAACTGTGTTATCCGTTTTGATGGCCTTCTCGATCGCCGGGCGCACGTCTTCTTTTTTGCTGACAGATATGCCCACCGCGCCATAGCTTTCGGCAAGCTTCACAAAATCGGGCCCTGTGATCGAAACCTGCGAATAACGCCTTTTGTAAAAAAGTTCCTGCCATTGCCTGACCATGCCCAAGTAGCCATTATTGAGTATCGCCACTTTTACATTTATTTTATTGCAAACGCAAGTGGCGAGTTCCTGTATATTCATTTGTATTGAGCCGTCGCCGGCTATATCAAACACAATTTTGTCCGGACACCCCACCTTAGCGCCCATAGCCGCGGGAAAACCGTACCCCATCGTCCCGAGGCCGCCGGAAGAGAGGAATGTGCGCGGATGGGAATATTGGTACCATTGGGCCGCCCACATCTGATTTTGCCCGACCTCTGTGGCAATAATAGCGTCGCCTTTTGTCGCCTCATAGATCTGCTCGACCACATACTGGGGCTTAAGAATGCCGTCTTCTTTATATTGCATGGGGAACTTCTTCTTCCACTCATCCACGGTCTTAAGCCATTCTGAGGTATCAGGTGCCTTTTTGATTTCGCCTACCAGTTCGCTTAATATATTCTTTGCGTCTCCCACTATGGGTATTTCTACGCTGACATTTTTACTTATGGAAGACGGGTCTATGTCAATATGCACAATCTTGGCGTGAGGCGCAAATGCGTCGAGCCTCCCCGTCACGCGGTCGTCGAAACGCGCGCCCACTGCGATAATAAGATCCGATTCCATTATAGCGTGGTTTGCATAAGCCGTACCATGCATGCCGAGCATTCCCAAAGAAAGCTCATGTTTTGACGGAAAACCGCCTATGCCCATAAGGGTCCAGGTAACGGGCGTCTTTATTTTTTCTGCCAGGTCTCTAAGTTCTTTGTGCGCGCCGGAGATTATGATGCCGCCACCCGCGTAAATAATGGGCCTTTTGGCAAGCGATATCGCCTTTGCCGCCTTTTTTATTTGTCCCGGATGTCCGACGTACGTCGGTTTATAACTGCGCATTGTAATTTTTTCGTGCCAAATAAACTCCGCCTCCGCCATTTGGACATCCGATGGTATATCTATAAGCACAGGCCCGGGCCTGCCTGTCGATGCCACATAGAACGCTTCGCGCACTATGCGCGCGAGGTCTTTGATGTCTTTCACAAGATAGTTATACTTTGTTATGGGTCTGGTTATTCCCGTAACATCCGCTTCCTGAAAAGCGTCGTTTCCTATGAGGTGTGTCTTTACCTGGCCTGTGATGGCAACCATGGGAATAGAATCCATATACGCGGTTGCCAGGCCGGTAGTAAGATTTGTGGCGCCGGGGCCGGAAGTAGCAAGACATACCCCGACTTTGCCCGTTGCCCGCGCATATCCGTCCGCCGCGTGAGCAGCTGCCTGCTCATGGCGCGTCAGTATGAAATTTATCTTTTCGTCATAAAGGGCGTCTAAAATAGGCAGGACCTGCCCGCCAGGGTAACCGAATATGACATCGACCCCTTCTTTTTTCAAAGCCTCCAGAAGTATATTCGCGCCTTTTAATTTCATTTTCCGAACACCGCCCCTTCATTCGCCTGCGTAACCGCTTCGGCATACCGCTTAAGATATCCTTCGCTAATGGATGGCTTGGGCGCTGTCCACTTGGACAGCCTCTTCTTGATCTCGCCAATATTCACATCTAGTTCCAGTTTTCTATTGGGGATATCTATCAGGATCGTATCGCCGTCTTTGATCGCGGCGATCGGCCCGCCGATTGCCGCCTCGGGAGATATGTGGCCAATGCACGGACCTTTAGTCCCGCCGGAAAATCTTCCGTCAGTTATAAGCGCGACATCGTTAGCAAGGCCCATACCGACAATACTCGATGTCGGCGAAAGCATCTCCCTCATGCCGGGTCCACCCCTCGGCCCTTCGTATCTTATGACCACAACGTCGCCTTTTACTATTTTTGCGTTCATTATCGCCTGCATCGCCGATTCTTCCGAATCAAAAACGCGCGCGCGGCCTCTAAACTTTAACATCTTACTGGAAACAGCGCTCTGCTTAACAACCGCGCCATCCGGCGCGAGGTTGCCGTAAAGTATTGCCATGCCGCCCTCTTTATGGTAAGGGTTATTGAGCGGACGGATGATTTCTTCGTCAAATATCCGCGCCTCCCGCGCTATCTTGGATATTTTATCTCCGGACACTGTGTCGACGTCGTTCAGTCTATTGCGAAGCCTTTTAAGAACAGCGGGTATACCTCCGGCCATATCAAGATCTTCCATAAAATATTCTCCGCCGGGCAGTAAATTGACGATGTGCGGCGTTTCGCGGCTGATCTTATCAAATTCCTTTAGCGGCAGATTAATGCCAAGTTCATTTGCTATGGCTTTTATGTGAAGGACCGTGTTGCTTGATCCGCCCATTGCCATATCGACAATGATAGCATTTTCAATCGCCTCTTTGCGCATGATGGTGCGCGGCAGGACATTCCTTCTCACAAGCGAAATGATCCTTTCGCCGCTTTCAAAAGAGATCCTGTCTTTTTTTGCCGAAACAGCGAGCGCTGAAGCCGAATAAGGAAGGCTCATGCCCATCACCTCAGTAATGCAGGCCATGGAATTAGCCGTATAAAGCCCCTGGCACGATCCTGCGCCGGGGCACGCTTCCATTTCAAGACAGCCCAATTCTTCCTGCGATATCTCGCCCTTTTTGAAGCGGCCGACTGCCTCAAAGGTATCTTTTACCAAAGAAAGCCTTCTGCCTGCATACCTTCCGGAAAGCATAGGGCCTGCCGTTACGGTTATTGCCGGCAAATTAAGCCTTGCCGCCGCCATAATCATGCCGGGCGTTATCTTATCGCAATTAGTAAGTAAAACCATCCCGTCAAGCGAATGCGCCCTCATGATCGTCTCGACCATATCCGCGATTAGCTCGCGGCTCGGAAGCGAATACTTCATGCCTGAATGGCCCATAGCTATGCCGTCGCATATGCCCGGTATCCCAAATATAAAAGGCACGCCTCCCGCGCTCACAATACCCCGCTCAATAAAGCGCTCCAGCCTCCGCATCCCTATATGACCGGGTATTATGTCAGAGTGGCTTGAAAATACCCCTATGAAGGGCTTGGCCATCTCCTTTTTAGTAATACCGGTTGCGTAAAGTAAGGCCCTGTTACCCGCTCTTTCCAGTCCTCTTTTTATCTTGTCGCTGCGCATAACATTCCCCCAATGAGTCCCGCCATGGCGGGACGAATTGATCCCGCAGCTTACGCAGAAAATTTTGCAGAAATTTTCAAGTGCTTAAGCAAGGGACTATCTTATTCATTTTACATTATAAGACCCATTATTATACCCATGGGGAGGAAATTTGTCAACAAAATTAGGATTTAGCGGGAATTCTTGTATATCCTTGGAACGCGGTTAGTTATGGAGCAGACTATTTCGTATGGAATCGTGCCTGCCAGGCGCGCAAGCTCTTCGCAGCTTATCTCATTATTGCCCTGTTTGCCTATTAGGACGACTTCATCTCCCAACTTGACCCCCTCTATGTGTCCAACGTCTACCATGGTCTGGTCCATGGTAACCTTTCCTACTACCGGGGCCTTCTCGCCCCTGACTAGGACCTTCGCCTTATTGGAGAGGATACGGCCGTAGCCGTCGGCATAGCCTATCGGAAGAGTTGCGATAACTGTGGGTTTCTGGGTGATGTAGGTCCTCCCGTAACTTATGGACATCCCGGGTGGCGTCTTTTTAAGAAATACTATCTTTGTCTTAAGGGACATCGCCGGTTTAAGGCGAAATAGGCGTGAAAACGACCTTTTCGGATACATGCCGTACATTATTATTCCCGGCCGCACTAAATTTAAATGCGCCTTTTTAATAGCAACAATCGCTATGCTGTTGGCGGCATGGCGGTAAGGTATATCTATGCCAAGGTGCTTGAGTTCTTCCAGGAGGGCATTAAAAGAGTCAAGTTGATATGTCGTAAAGAATTTATCCCTGCCGGCTACGGAAAAATGGGTATATATGCCTTCTACAAAAATATTTTTACAATCGAAAATGACATCCTTAACAAAATCGAAAGCGCCTTCATGCCAGACGCCTATGCGGCCCATGCCCGTATCTATCTTGATGTGAACTTTTGCTTTTTTCTTCAGCTTGGCCGCCGCCCTATTGATGATCTTGGCAAGCTCCATATCGCACAGGGTGAGCGTTATGTCATTTTTAATAGCCGGCTCCACTTCTTTGGGAAGCACCGAACCCAAAACGAGTATCGGCGTCTTTATTTTTCTTTCGCGAAGATGGAGCGCCTCGTCGAGAGTGGCAACGCCGAAGAAGTCCGCGCCGGCTTTCTCAAGCGCCTTTGTGACCTCAAACATGCCATGGCCGTACGCATTGCCTTTTACGATGACGAGTATGGATGCGCCGTTCGCCACCAATTTCTTGACCTGCCGATAATTGTAGACAATGGCTCCGAGATCGACCTCAGCCCACGTAGCCCTATGCGTCATTTTTGTTTTAAACATATCATCCCTTTGGGGTCAGACCCTCGTTATGTAAACTACGATGGCCGGGGTCTGCCCATGACATTGCAATCCCGCGCATACAAATAAAGCGGCTCTAAATCGTACGGGTCGTCACGCTTACCGCTTTTAAACATCTCGAGCCCCAATTTGGCGATCACGCTCGCCTTGGGAAACCACCGATTATCTTCGATAAACTTTGCCTTGATCGTCTTCTCTGCCATCAACTTATCTTTATATATAGCTATGCCGTCGCCTAGAAATAAAACATCTCCTTCTAACCGTTTCATCAGCCGCTCAACAGGCTCAAGCAAATAATCACTATTCCTTACAAGTCTATCACCATCTATGCGATAAATACAAGCGTAGACCTGACTTTTCTTTGCATCCAGAATCGGTATTGGGGTCAGACCCCCATTATGTAAACTACGATGGCCGGAGTATAACTCCAAAGCATTATATGCTATTGCGTCCAGCGTCGGCACGCCAATTATGGGCTTATTTAATGCTATGGAAAAGGCCCTCATCGCCGTTACGCCTATCCTGAGACCCGTAAAAGAGCCGGGGCCCATACCGACGGCAAAAAGATCGACGTCTTTGAGTTTCTTTCTGGCTTTCCTTAGCGCCTTTTGTATAGTCGGCACAAGAAGCGCCGAATGGCTAAGCCGGCCTATTGCGTTATAATCGGAGAGCACCTTATTACCGCTTATTACGCTTACCGTCAAAAATTCTGTAGACGTGTCTACGCCAAGTGTTATCATAATTTCATCTTCTCGAGCATCTTTTCGTAACGTTTTCCATGGGCTTTCGCGCTAATTCTTCTTTTGCTCGAACCTGCGATATCGATATTTATCATAAGATATTCTTTCGGCAATGCCTCTTTCACTTTATCGGCCCATTCTACAACCGAGACACCTTTGCCGTAAAAATATTCATCATATCCGACGGTGGAAAACTGTAAAATATCTTTTAGTCGATAAACGTCAAAGTGGTAAAGAGGAATTCGCCCCTTATATTCCTTAAGAATTACAAAAGACGGGCTGTTTACATAGCTACTTTGTTTTACGCCTAAGCCTCTAGCAATCCCTTTAGTCAAAACCGTCTTGCCGCTTCCAAGCTGGCCCGAAAGCCCGACCACGTCTCCGGCCTTCAAACTTTTGCCGAGCCGTTTGCCGAAATTTATCGTCTCATCCCTGGTCTTAGAAACAAAACTTCGTGCCATTAAAATACCTAGCCCCCGCTAATCTAACCTGGTTAGTCTAACCTGGTTAGATTTGTCAGGTTAGAAATGTCGATATCCTGCCGGCTTCAATCCGACTCTTTTTCCGCTCTTATCCACTATTGTGACGTTTTTGTATTCAGCAACAATCTCGCCTATCATACTAACTCGAACACCAAGCTTTTTAGTCAATACTTTTTCATTCACATTGCCCGGCATCGTAAATAAGAGCTCGAAGTCTTCACCGTCGGTCAGTGCGCCCTTTAAGGACGAACCCTTGGAAATAGGAATGTCTTTTTCGTATATAAGCGCGCCGGTATTACTTGACTCGGCAATATGCCGCAAGTCTGATGATAGCCCATCCGAGATATCTATCATAGCGTTGACTTTGAAATTTTTGACTAAAATCCTAGCTTCTTTGACTTTGGGAGTAAAATTATATTGCTTGACCTTTATGGATCCGCCTAATCGCCCTGTGACATATATCTTGTCGCCTATTTTGGCGCCGCTGCGTTTAACTAAGCGGTGTTTTTCCACTTCCCCGACGACACAGACATCACAAATAAGCTTATCCGATTTATTAGTATCACCGCCGATAAGTTCCACTTTGTATTCCTTCGCTAATTTAACGAAACCCGCGTAAAAATCATCGACAACCTTAACCGGCATGTTTGGCGGTAAACCGACCGATATAAGACAATATTTTGGAACTCCCCCCATAGCCGCAATATCACTCAAAGATACCGCTAATGCCTTTCTTCCGACTCTCTTTGGCCCGGCTTTTCTCAAATTAAAGTGGACGCCATCTATCAGCATGTCCACAGTTAGTAGAAGATACCTATCTTTTGTATAATCTATAACGGCGCAATCATCGTCGATGCCCAAAACGGCGCTCTTCAGAGGTATCGCTTTCTTCTTTACTCTCTCTATTAAACCAAACTCGCCGAGCGTTTTTATCTTCATGTGGCTTATTTTACCACTAATAATCCCATATTTGTAGCATAATTAGGGTCAGACCCCGATTATGTTAACTACAGTCCATTAGTAGTGCCTCATATTCTTTTTTTGCCATATCTATATCGTCATTCAACATCTTAAGTATAAAAGTGGCATCAACCAACCCATCGTCCATGCTGCTTGGTAAGTAGCTTTTTATCGAAGAATATTTATAATCTCTGGGGTCTTGACAGAGTCCGTGTTTTAGCGGATTCCTATGAATATACCTGCTTACCCCTAAAAGATACCTATCATCTTTTATGATCTTTGACTTATATCGTCCTTCGAATACATGGCCGGTCCTGCCAAATTTTTTATTATAATACATTGTAAAGCTGGTATTTACACATTGCATAATTTTTGAAACGAGGGCTTTCTCGGAAGCTTCCATAAGGAGATGTATGTGGTTAAGAATAAGGCAGTAACAATATAATTTATATCCAAACCTTTCCTTATAGCCTTTTAAGATCTCCATATATCTATTAAAACAATCTGTATCAATAAAGACATTTTCGCGATTATTGCCGCGAATCATCAGGTGGCAGGGGATGCCTGCCGCTTCCATCCTAAGTGGCCTGGCCATAAAAACTCCTTTGTTCGTTTGTATAACTGCTCTCATATATATATACGAACAAGGGAGCTATTTTCTTTCAAAAATTATTTTATTTTTTCATTTTAGCGTAGTTTACATAACGAGGGTCTGACCCCGTATCTTACGATTGACTTGGTAAATGGTACTACTTAACGTACTCTTTTTTACCTCTGCTGCTCACTATGGGTGGCTTTCAACGTCTTCAAGAGTCCGCATTTCAACATGGCCATCCATGAAAACTACATTAGTCCTGGGTGATAAATAACCATTTTTGTTCCGCCCTTTTCCATGCGGAGAACCTGGCCACCAATCGCGTACTAAAAATAAATCTGAAAACGGCGTTCTTATCTGCGAAACTCTTATACCGCATAAATCAGTATTAAATGCGTACTGGCTTCCCCACGTATCAAATACATAATTCCTGTTGCTGGGACAATTGAACATCTGAACGTTCGGGCTATTGTCATCTTTAATATCCAGATAGCGGTTGATAGCTCTCATACTTGCCGGAACGTTGGAATATGAACCGGTTTTTCCGCCGAATGTCCGTATCATATCATATTTAACACCCGTATAACCGGGGTAAGCGTTATATCTGGAAGGAAATGCCTCTCCGTTATCATCAAGATACAGATGCCAGGCTATGCCCATCTGCCGTACATTATTTGCGCACTGTACGCGCCGCGCACCTTCCCGTGCCCTGCTAAGAACAGGCATGAGTATAGCCATAATAACCCCAACAATAACTATAACTACAAGCAGTTCTATTAAAGTAAACGCTTTTCTATTCATAGTGATGTTCCACCTGTTGGCGTAGTTTACATAGCGAGGGTCTGACCCCAGATTCTACCTGATATTCTCATTTTTTTGTCGCTGCGACATCATCCAATGTGGGTCTTACCATTCTCACCGCACTTGTATCTAAAGGATACCAACTAATAGAGCTATCCGACCACAACACATTTACCCCATTTTTGTGATTGCCATTGAGCTCTACACGAGGAGGCCCGTTGATACCAAGGTATGCATAGTGATCAAATACTAATATTGCGTTACTTAGTTTGCTCAGACCGATTACCTTATCAACCCCGGGTGTATTTGTAAAATAAAATCCTCCATAAGTGACAAGAAAAGAAGAAGCCCCTCCCCAGTAATACGTTATTGTATAATCCGTTCCGGTAATGACACCGCTTTTTCCGAAATTATCGGGGCCTCTGGGTTCTCGCATAGAAGGTTTTGCCGAAGGACAATACATGATATTTAAATCATCCACATAGCTGGGATAAAGATACCCCAAGCCTTGTTTTTGATTAAGGCTTCCTATCCATATTGTATTCATATAGGAAAATGTCGTACAAGGCGGCAAAGAATCATTATTATCATCAGCATACATATACAGGGCCACGCCGATCTGCCTCAGGTTATTAGCACACATTGCCCTGCGCGCTCCCTCTCGCGCCGCGCCCATAGCCGGTATAATCAAAGCCGCGAGGATGCCTATTATAACTATTACAACCAGAAGTTCGATTAATGTGAATGCTTTTTTCGCCATATTCCTTTTTCTGTTTAGCGTAGTTTACATAACGAGGGTCTGACCCCAGATTCGGTTATTATGGCTGTGATTAAGCGTGCCGGCGTAACGTCAAAAGCCGGATTATATGCTTTCACGTTTTTAGGCGCAATGCGCTTCGTCATTACCGTCCGCACTTCATCCTCATCCCGTTCTTCTATCGGTATGTGCTTACCTGAAGACAATTTTAAATCGATTGTAGAAACAGGCGCAACTACGTAAAACGGTATTTTGTGGTATTTTGCTAACACCGCCAGATTGTATGTGCCGATTTTATTGGCGACGTCTCCGTTTTGCGCGATTCTGTCGGCCCCGACGAATATTTTGTCGATCTTGCCTTTTGCCATAAGGCTTGCCGCCATATTGTCGCATATGAGTGTCGTATCGATGCCTGCTTTCAATAATTCCCACGCTGTAAGCCGCGCGCCCTGCAAAAGCGGCCGCGTCTCATCGACAAAGACTTTTATTTTCTTACCCTGTTTTTTTGCCTCAAATAAAACGCCGAGCGCCGTGCCGTAATCTACCGTCGCAAGCCCGCCGGCGTTGCAATGCGTCAAAATACTATCGCCGTTCTTTATAAACTTTGCGCCGTGGCGGGCCATCTTTCGGCAGCATATCTTATCTTCTTCCATAATTTTGACCGCTTCTTTAAGAAGGGTTGATTTTATCTTCGTCACACTATCTGACTTATTTTTTTCCGCGCATCTTCTCATCCGCTCCAACGCCCAGGCCAAATTCACCGCTGTGGGCCTGCACGAGACAAGATATTTTATGATTTCGTCAAGGCGGCGTTTGAATACCCCATACTTATCAGCTCGCATATTCTGCGTGCCCAAAACTACACCGAAAGCGCCCGCCACGCCTATTGCCGGCGCGCCCCGAATTTTTAGCTTCTTTATCGCCCACCACATTGTTCTAGCATCTCTAATATTGAGGTAGGCCAGCTTATGCGGCAGCTTCGTCTGATCTATTATTACCGCTTTTTTGTTTTTCCATGCAATTGTCTGCATAGTGGCCTTGTCGCGGGACACTCCGCTTAAAACACGCTTAAGTTATTGGGCGCGGGGTGTCCCGCCGTGTGGCGATATTCGTAACTTATCGCTTTTGGTCGCGGCTTCGATGGCTGTTCAGCTCCTCCATAACAGCCGCGTTAATAACCCCTTCTTTATATAGATCGCCTTATGCGGGCACATCTCGTGGCAGCAGAAACACCTAATACATATATTATCATATATGCGCGATTCTGTCTTGCTGATAGTAATTGCGTCAACCGGGCAGGCAGTCTTGCATATGCCGCACTTCACGCATGCCTTCTCGTATATAAACGGCCTAAAATTGAGTATTCCCCGCATGAAGTCCATTATAAAATCCGGCAGCGCGCTCACAGCGCTCGCCGTCACGGGCAGCCTGAATTTCTTAAACTTTACCGCCTCTATGGGTTCGCCCAATACTTCTATTTTATTCAGATCTGCCTCTCCCGCGTTCCGCCTGCGCGCTTCATTTACTATGATGTCTTTTGAAGCAGGCACGCCTGCTATTTTGGATATGACTGCGTCAAGGCTTACCCCGTCGGCACTGGCCGCGACTATACCGGTATTTACAACTCTTCCCGCTGCCGGCCCTTCACCTTCCATTCCCACAATACCGTCCAATATAGAAAGCCCGGGCTTCACTATCCCGTAGACATCCAGTAATATTGCAGCAAATTTTTTCGGCTGGGGGCTTTTTTTATGACACTGGCTCTTAAAAAGGCCGGGCACCATCCCAAAGGTGTTCTTTACGGCACCTGTCATCACCGTAAAAACATGCGTCTTGAGTTTAGGCAGCGATAGTATAAATGACGCTTTAAGCGCCTCAATGGCTATTGGATAGCCCCCTACCATCCGCGATTTGTCAAATTTTACCAGCTCAGCATTTTCTTCTTCGGCAACGCTCTTTATGCCGGTCTTTTCGTAGACCTCTTCAATCTCTTTGGTGCCCAAAAATGTCCCCGGCGAATCGCCGACAAGCGCTTCTCGGCCGGCTTTTTTTACCAATCTTATTGCCGCTCTCACGACTTCCGGGTGCGTGCAGACGGCCTCTTCCGGAGGGCTCGCCGAAAGGAGATTCGGCTTTATAAGGACCGTATCGCCTTTTTTTACAAAACTTCCTATGCCGCCCAATAGTTCCACAGAGCGAAATACCGCGGCTTCTACTTTATTAGGATCATAGTCACTGCATTTGACTATTGATACTTTGGACATGCAAACCTCTCATAGTAGGGGACGTTTAAACGTCCCCTACTACTATATTTAGTTCGAAACGCTTTTTAAAAAAAGCAAAACGACAAGCATCGCGGAGTTATGCATAATATGCGCTGTTATCGAAGAGACGAGACTGCCCGTCTTTTCGTAAATATAGGCAAGCAGGATGCCGAGCGAAAGAATCGGCACAAAGCTCGCCAAGTTTGCGTGGACATAGGCAAAAAATGCCGCGCTTACGAGCACGCCGCCCAATATCCCTATTCTGTTCTTAAGAGCGCCGTACACAAAACCCCTGAAAAATATCTCTTCCATCACGGGCCCGAGCAAGGAAGTGAAGAAGCACATATAAATCAAAGACGGCATATCTTCTTCTTTTTTTAATATCTCCACGACTTTCTGCGGCTCGACGGGAATATTCAGAACTTTGAATATGACCGCTACCGCTATCGTGACTACCAGAAAAATAGGTACTAATCCGATATAAGCCGTTATTCCGTACTTTACATTAAGAAAAAAATTCTTTGCGGTCAGCCCTAGCGAGTTCATATTGCGCTTTTTGACAATAAGCACAAAATAGAATATGGCCCCTACCGCCACAACGTCAAGCACCGTTGCTATAACCATGAGCTGAATATTGCCCCTTAAAATAATATTCGGCAAAAAAAGAGCGGCGCCTATAGTGAATAAAGCTGCCACCGATTCCGCGAAAAAGAATATTATTATGACCTTACATATCTCTAAGATACCCCAATCAGCTTTTCCGACGGCTTGAGTTATAGCAATGGATTCCCTATCCTGTATTTTATCGCATAAAAATAACCCGTCTATGATAATTCCCGCCAAAAAAAGCAATAAAAAACCCATAGATAACATAAGGAACGCCATGTAAATAATGGGTTTTGATGTGACGGCCTTTATTATATTTTCGTTAAATATCGCATCCTCTTCCGATGATATCTCTTTATCAAAGATCTTTGATATCGGTACCGCTTCTAATGCCTTACTGACTGAGTAGAGCGAAAAATTGGCCAGGATTATAAATGCAAGAAGAAAAAGGTAGAGCTTTTCACGTATAATTATTTCTTTAAGCTTCATATTCTATCCAACCCGAAAAAGTGGATGGCATTTTCGGTTGTCACTTCTTCTATTTTTTCTCCGGGTATATTTTTGACTTTTGATATCTCTTCCGCAAGATATTTAAGATATGAGGGTTCGTTGCGCTGGCCTCTAAACGCCTGAGGCGCTAAAAAGGGGGCATCTGTTTCTAAAAGAAGTTTCTCGAGGGGCGTTTCGGCGAGCACCAAGCGGAGGAGCTTTGCGTTCTTGAACGTTACGTTACAGGTAAAAGAGACAAATAATCCCATCTCAAGGCATTGGCCCAGAAATTCTGGATTTCCGGAAAAACAATGCATAACGCCTTTAATCTTTCCGCCGGTTTCCTCTTTGAGAATAGACAACGCATCAAGATCCGCCTCCCGATTATGTATAACGAGCGGCAGATCACACTCGACGGCAAGCCTTATAAATCTCCTGAAAGCATCTTTTTGGCTGTCTTTAGGGGACTCGCATTTATAGTAATCCAATCCGACCTCGCCTATGGCGACAACTTTCTTATGCTGTGCCATGCGCCGAAATTCTGCGATCATTTTTTCGTCTGCCAAAGGCGCGTCATGCGGATGGATGCCAAGGGAGGCAAAGACCTCGTCGTACTTATCGGCAAGTTCCAGGGACCTTTTAGAGCCCTCAGGGCTTGAGCCTATATTTATTATATATCTGACGCCCTCAGTGCCGGCCCTTTTTAAAACATCATCCCTGTCTCTATCAAAATCTTTAAAATCAAGATGGCAGTGAGTATCTATTAGCATTTTTATGATTGCGATTATTTGTCCGAGCGTATTCTTGGAAAAAGAGGATTGGCCTTATTTATTTTTAAACCGGGCTCGGCAAGGGCCTTTTTGCCTTTCATATCGTCAAAACACGCCTCGGTAAGTCTTCCTTTAAACGCAAGCTGCCTCCACATCTCGGCGGCAGTAGAAGGCATAAAAGCCGATACTGCTATCGTTACGATACCCAGGCTCTCGAGGAGGTTATGCATCACGGCCTTCAACTCCTCGTCTTTCTTCTCTTTAAAAAGGGCCCATGGCTTTGACTCCTCAATATATTTATTGGCGGCGTTGACCAACTCCCATATAGAAGAAAGCGCGCCGCTGAAATTGATTTGGGCCATATTTCGTATCATGGAATCGGGTAAAGTTTTTATTATCTCTTTTATCTTGGCGTTCTTCTCTTCCGAAGCGCTGCCCGACGCTTTAGGAGGAATTATTCCGCCGTAATATTTTTCCACCATGGTGAGAGTTCTGTTAAGCAGGTTGCCAAGGTCGTTTGCCAAATCCGAATCATGGCGAGTAATTATAGAGTCTTCGTCAAAGGAGCCGTCGAGCCCGAAAGATATCTCCCGCAGGAGAAAATACCGGAATGCGTCCTTACCATAAGTAGCTATCATATAATTGGGGTCGACTATATTTCCCTTTGACTTGGACATCTTTTCGCCTTTAAATGTCCACCAGCCGTGGGCAAAGATCGTTTTGGGCATTGGAAGGCCGAGGGCCTTCAGCATAATCGGCCAATATATGGCATGATGCCTTATTATATCTTTTCCTATAATATGAAAATCGGCGGGCCAGAGAGAAAGAAATCTTTTCTCATCTTTGGGGTAACCGGCGGCGGATATATAATTTATAAGCGCGTCAAACCAAACATATGCTACAAAATCTTTATCAAATGGTATTTCTATGCCCCATTTTAGCCTATCTTTCGGCCTTGAAATACACAGGTCTATAAGCTCTTCGTTCGAAAGTAGCCCCATGATCTCGTTTCTTCTGGAGGTGGGTTTTATAAAATCGGGATTTGCATTTATATAATCCTTGAGCCAATCTTTGTATTGAGATATCTTGAAAAAATAGTTATCTTCTTCTATTTTTTCTACAGGGCGTTTGCAATCAGGGCAGACGTTTTCGCTCACCTGAAAATTCGTCCAGAATGTCTCGCATGGCGTGCAAAAATAACCTTCGTATTTCTTTTTATATATGTCGCCCTTTTTATTGAGAGCTTCAAGGATATATTTTACTGCTTCTTCGTGACTTTTATCGGTCGTCCTTATGAAAAAATCGTACTCTATATCAAGGTTTTTCCATAGGGTTTTGAAATTTTCGTGTATTTTGTCTACGAATGCTTTCTCTTCGCCCTCTTTATGCCCAGCCTCTATACTCGCCTCTTCTATCTTCTCCCCGTGTTCGTCTGTCCCCGTCAAAAAAAATACATCCTCCCCCAGAAGCCTGCGAAACCTCGCCAGGGCATCCGTAGCTATTTGGGTATAGGCGTGGCCTATGTGGGGGGATGCGTTTACATAATAAAGAGGCGTGGTTATATAGAATATTTTACCTCTCGCTTTTTCGGTCATTTCCGTTCCTTCGGGGATATGGTATTCCAGGGAATTTCTACCTGCCTGCCGTCTTCGGCTTCTATCGTTACCGTTCTTTTAATGGCATTTACATTTATTACTTTGCCTTTAACATCTTTGGTCTTTATCCTTTCGCCTTCGCGCGGCATGTCCTTCATCAATTCTTTATAACATTCGTGTTCATAACTAAGACAGCACATAAGACGCCCGCACAATCCGGATATTTTAGCGGGATTTAAAGGAAGGTTCTGGTCTTTGGCCATTTTTATAGTTACCGCGTCAAAATCCTTTAAAAATGAAGCGCAGCAAAGCGCCCTGCCGCACGGACCGAATCCGCCTAGAAAACGCGCTTCATCCCTCACGCCTATCTGCTTCAGCTCTATGCGCGCTTTCAAAATGGCCGCAAGGTCCTTTATGAGCTCCCTGAAGTCCACCCTCCCTTCGGCGGTAAAATAGAATACTACTCTTGATCTATCAAAGGAGTATTCGGCGTCAATGAGTTTCATGGGAAGATTGTGCGCTTTTATCTTTTCTTCGCAGGTCGCTATTACTTCCTTTATCTTCTTCTTATTTTTTTCTATCTGCGCGAGGTCCTGGGGGGTCGCTTCCCTTATTATCTTACGCAAGGGTTCTTCAACGACCTCCGCATCCAATATGATCTCCGGCTCCGATACGACTAAGCCGTAGTCAAGCCCCCTGTCGGCCTGCACTATAACGCAGCTGTCCACTACCGGACGCAGGCCGGATGTGGAAAAATAGCTTACCTTGCCCGCTTCTCTAAGCCTTACTTGTATTACTTCGTACATTTAAATACCTTTCGCCATCATCGCGCTAAGCGCGATTTTCGGGTTAATATTATTCTCAATCTCGTCTTTTGCTTTTAATACGCTATTGAATACATCCAAAAGTCTGTCTCTACTGTACAGCATTTCCTGCTCCTTTATATCATTTATCTTGTCATAGTTTATTACGAGTCCGGTGTCTTTGGTCGCCTTAAAAACCAGTATATCCCTGTACCAGGCGGCCAATACGGAAAGTTCATCTGATAAACTTCCGCGCGAGCTTCGGCTTAAAGTCTCAACAAACTCTTCTTCTGAAAATTTTTTCAGCACTCTGTCGCGGTTCGACAGTATAGCATCGCCCGCTTCTTTAAACCGTCCGAGCCTACCTTCGCACATCCTTGCCAAAGACGCTGCCTTTTGTCTTTCTATGCCGTATTCGGCTACAAGTATGTCGGCCAAAATACACGCTCTTAAAGGATCTATTCTTATTATCTGGCAGCGGGAAACTATAGTAGGCAGTAGATCTCCGGGCCTTTCGGCAATAAGTATTAATACAGAATATGCCGGCGGCTCCTCAAGGGTCTTTAAAAAAGAATTTGCCGCCTCAATGTTCAAAAGATGCGCGTCTTTGATTATGAATACCTTATACCGGCCTTCGTATGGCTTCAGAACTATATCCCTTACAATCCCCCTTATGCTCTGTATGGTTACCTCTCCGCCCTTCGCCTCGGGAAGCACTATTCTGACATCGGGGTGATTTCCGCTATCTATTTTTCTGCAGGATGGGCAGACATCGCATGGGATATTTTCCGAAGATGCGCAATTTAGCGCCTTGGCAAAATTAGCGGCCAAAAGAAAACGGCCGCTGCCTTTTAGTCCGGCAAATATATAGGAAGACGCCACTTTATTATTCTTTATGGCATTTTTTAGGCGGCTTATCGGTTCTTCCTGCCCCTTTATATCTTTAAATGACATCTTAACCTTTTAGATACTTAGTTACTTCTTTTTTGACAATTTGGTGCGTCTTCTCTATCGTGCTCTGTGTTTTTATTACTTTTATCCTCTTCTTGTCACCTCGCGCAAGCGTAAGATATCCGCGTCTTACCGCTTCGTGATATGCGAGCGATTTTCTTTCCATGCGGTCGGGCCCTTTGTATTTCCTCTTTCCGCTCGCCCTTTTAAGTCCAACTTTTACGCCGATATCCAATAATATAGTGATATCCGGCCTTATGCCCTGCGTCGCATAGCCATCGATGGTCTTTATCGTCTTGATATCCTGGTTGCCGGCAAAGCCCTGGTAGGCAAGTGTAGCATCGCTGAACCTGTCGCTTATTACTATAAGGTCTTTTGACAAAGATGGCAGGATAATCTTCTCTACGAGCGCGGCGCGGCTCGCTTCAAACAGCAATGTCTCGCAAACCGCATTTATGCCTTTATGCTTTGGGTTAAGCAGAATTTCCCTTATCTTTTCGCTGAGCGGTATGCCGCCGGGTTCGCGCGTCAATACGCACTTATAACCTTCGCTTACAAGATAAGTATAAAGAAGCGAGGCCTGCGTCGTCTTGCCCGAGCCCTCCGGCCCTTCAAATGTTATGAATACGCCTTTTTTCATCCCTTGATTCCGCTCAGCTTGATACCTTCGACAAAGAACCTCTGGTTAAATACGAATACTAAGATAACGGGGATCGTGACTAAAAGCGAGCCAGCCATAAGAAGGCTCCAGTCGGGCTGGGTATACTGGTAGACCTCCTGGAAATACGCAAGGCCTATGGGCAGGGTTTTTTTCTCTACCGATTCGGTAACTAAGAGCGGCCACATAAAATTATTCCATGAAGCCATAAACGTAAAAGTGGTCAAAGTCGCCAGAATCGGCTTCGAAAGAGGCAAAATTATCTTCCAGAAAATCCCGAACAAACTGCATCCGTCTATCCTGGCCGCGTCCTCAAGGTCGCGCGGTATTCCCATAAAGAATTGGCGCAGCATAAATGTGCCGTAAGCGGTAAATATGGCCGGGATTATGAGCGCTTTGTACGAATCTATCCACCTGAAATGGACCATAAGTATATATACCGGTACGAGCGTCACCGAACCCGGTATCATCATCGTCGCAAGATACGAGAAAAATATCTTGTCCCTTCCGGGAAAAGTAAGGCGCGAAAATGCGTATGCCGCGAAAGCGCTCGTGAACACCTGCCCCAGCGTAACGGCAAGGGCAACAAGTATGCTGTTAAGATAAAACCTCGCGAACGGCACTACTTTCCATACTTTCAAATAACTCGCCCACACTACCGGGTCAGGTATCCATTTTGGCGGAAACGCGTATACCGCCTGCGGCTCTTTTAGTGATGTGGAGATCATCCACAAAAACGGCAAAATCATGGTAATGCCGAAGAGTACGAGGAAGGCGTAGGTAATGCCTTTGAAGATAAGCTCGCGTCTGGTTTTACGCCGTTTGGATTCCGCTAATTCTTTTGATATTACTTCTGTTTTTTTCATTTTTCCACCAAAAAAAAGGGGACAGGCTACTTTTCCAAAAGAAGAAAGGCTTTTCCAAAAAAGTAGCCTGTCCCCTTTTTTTAATACTGAACCAGCTTCCCGCCAAATCGCCAGTTAATGATCGTTATTATGAATATAATGATAAACAGAAACCACGCCACGCTGGCGGCATATCCGACGTGGTGCCATTCGTACAAGTTATTATATATGTAATACTCCAATGTCGTAGTAGCGCCGTTCGGGCCGCCGCGCGTCATTATATACGCCTGTTCAAACCCGCCCTGAAAGCCCCATATGATACTCATTATTGTTATAAAAAATGTGGTGGGGCTTATCATCGGCCAAGTAACAGACCAGAATTTCTGCCATCCATTCGCGCCGTCTATTTCCGCCGCTTCATAGAAATCCTTGGGGATATTCTGCAGTGCCGCAAGATAGAGTATAGTATTATATCCGCCTATCGCGACCCACAGGCTCATTAACATAAGAGACGGTTTTGCCCACGCTATAGACGACAGCCACAAAGGCCCCTCCCATGCAAAGCCCAACATGCTGCCCAGCTTTGCAATCATGCTGTTTAGGAGCCCGAAATTCGGATTATATATCCATTGCCAGAGAAGGCATATAGCTACGCCGTTTGATATGGTGGGAAGAAAGTATATGGTCCTGAATGCCGTTATGCCCTTCAATTTCTGATTCATTATGATAGCGAGAATAAGCGAAGAAAATATCTGTATGGGTATGACCATCATAAGAAAGATGGTGTTCCCGGTAAATTTCCAGAACTTAGGGTCATTGGCTGCCCATGCGCCGTTATGGCAATGAAACCCTAACAATTTAATAAAATTATCAAAGCCCACAAACTTCGTCGAGAGGACCTGAGGCCATGGCACAAGCTGCGCGTCCATAAAACTGAGGAAGAGTGACGCCAAAACAGGCAGCGATGTAAAGATGAGAAATCCGAGCAGGTTGGGCAGTAGAAATGTATACGCGACCGCCGATTCTATATTCTTGGCTTTCCAGGCTTTCACTCCGCCCTCCATTTCGGGCCGTCTTTGGTATCCTCTATTATGACGCCCTCTTTTTCGAGGCCTTTTCTTATATCATCCGCCAACTTATAGTCTTTTTTCCTTCTTGCTTCTTCGCGCGCCCGGACTTTTTCGCTTATTGTTTTTTCAAGCTCGATCGGGATATCTTTTTTTACAAACGTAAGCCCCAGTACCTTTGCCGCCCCTCTTATAGTATCGGACAATTCTTTTAAAAGTGCCGATTTCACCGCCGGTTCTATGCCGCCGGAGGTAAGCGCAGAATTACCGGCTGTTACGGCTTCAAAAATTACCGCTAAAGCGCGCGCTGTATTGAAATCGTCTTCCATTGCCTTTTCAAACTCGGCGCGTATGGCTTCGACGGTTCCCGAGCCGGATGATTTTTTGGCCGACGCATTCTTGGAAACAAAGTCACCTGCCGCTTCAAGAAATATCCTGATCCTTAAAACGGCCGAGCCTGCCGCTTCTATCGCCTCATCCGTAAAATCTACCGGGCTTCTATAATGGCTTGATAAGAAAAATACCTTAAGGATATCCGGGTCTTTATACTTTTTTAGAAAATCGGCTATCGTAAGGTAATTCCCGAGCGACTTTGCCATCTTCTGGCCTCCTATGACAAGAAGGCCGTTATGCATCCAGCAGCGCGCAAATTTCTTTCCCGCGCCCTCTGACTGCGCAATCTCATTTTCATGATGCGGAAATATAAGGTCTATACCGCCGCCGTGGATATCAAACTTATCCCCGAGTATATCGGAGCTCATTACGGAACACTCGATATGCCAGCCCGGCCTGCCGTCGCCCCAGGGGCTCGGCCAGGAAGGCTCATCTTCCTTTGCCTTTTTCCACAAAGCAAAGTCGAGCGCGTCTTTTTTATTCTCGCCGGAAATCACTCTTCGGCCGGACTCCATATTTCCAATGGACTGATTTGACAGCTTTCCGTAATTTTTGGCCTTTTTAATATCGAAATATACGTCGCCGGACGCGGCATATGCGGCGCCATGTTCTATAAGATGTTCAATAAACTTGACCATTTTGGCTATGTAGGCCGTGGCTCTTGGCTCCAAGTCGGGTTCCATAATGCCGAGTGTTTCCATAGCCTTATGATACGAATCGAGATACTTGGAAGATACTTCGCTGACCGCGCTCAAAAGTTCCTTCCCGGCAAATTCCTTTTTCGCTTTATCTATTATCTTATCGTCCACATCCGTAACATTGCGGACGTATTTCACACTATAGCCTTTATATTTAAAATAATTGCGGACAACATCAAAAATAAAGGCCCCTCTCGCATGACCTATGTGCGGTTCGTCGTACACCGTGGGGCCGCATACGTACATTGTGACATGTTTCGCTTTTATCGGCCTGAATTCTTCCTTCTTTCGTGTGAGTGAATTATATATATAGATAGACATTTAATTTCACTTCTAGCTGAAAGCTTAATTATTTTTTCTCGTGCCAGTCCTTGATTTCCGACTCTATTTTATCTATCTCTTCCTGCAGACGGTCCAGCGAATTTGCGAGGGGATCGGGCAATGATGTATAATCCAGATTTATTCCGGGTATCTTTTTGCCTTCTCTTCTGGTTATGCGTCCGGGTACGCCTACGACCGTAGAATTCGGCGGGACGTCCCTTACCACAACGGCGTTTGCGCCTATGCTTACATTGTCGCCTATCGTTATATTGCCAAGGACCTTTGCCCCCGCTCCCACTACTATATTATCTCCCAAGGTCGGATGGCGCTTGCCCTTTTCCTTTCCTGTACCGCCCAGTGTCACGCCTTGAAATAGCGTAACGTTACTCCCTATTATCGTCGTCTCCCCTATAACAACGCCCATGCCGTGGTCTATAAATAGGTTCTTACCTATCGTCGCGCCCGGATGGATCTCGATGCCTGTGATTAATTTCCCGAGTTGTGAAAGAAGCCTCGGCAGGAAAGGTATTTTCGCATTGTGAAGAGTGCGGGTTATCTTATGTATAACTATGGCATGAAATCCTGAATACGTAAGCATTATCTCTATAGGGCTCGTCGCCGCAGGATCTCTCTCAAGGGCGGATTTTATCTCATTCTTGAAGAATGTGGCCGCCAATATTAAATAGAGGGCTGTCAGGATTATAATCAAAACCAGAAATTCTAATATCACGCCGAGTAGAAGCATTTCATTATCCTTTTTCTAGTAAAGCCGCAGCCTGGGCGGCTATCGCCTCACCTCTTCCGAGGGCGCCGACGCCTTCGGTGGTAGTCGCTTTGATATTTACCTTCTCTTTATCTATATTAAGCGCCTCTGCAATAGAGACTCGCATCTTCTCTCTGAAGGGGCTTATCTTCGGCTCTTCCATGACCATTATGATATCTATATTGCCGATGCGCCATTTGTCCCTTTCCAGCATGGCATTTACTTCCCTGATAAGCTCTTTGCTTGATATGCCCTTGTATTTAGGTTCGTAATCCGGAAAATGCTGGCCGATGTCACCAAATCCGGCCGCGCCTAAAAGCGCGTCACATATGGCATGAAGCACTACATCAGCGTCGGAGTGGCCTTCCAGCCCTTTGGCATACGGAATCTCCACTCCCCCGAGAAAAAGCTTTCTTTCTTTCACTAAGCGGTGAAAATCGTAACCTATGCCTATCCTTATCATAATAAATGTTGCCTTAGAAGCGCTTGGGCTATTTTTAAATCCTCTACCGTCGTAATCTTAATATTCTTATAATCGCCTTTTACGATCTTGACTTTTGTGCCGGCGCACTCGACCAGCGCGGCATCATCCGTGTAATATTTCCCGCGAGCCGCCTTCTTGTAAGCGCTTTCTATAATCTTCCGTCTAAAGGCCTGCGGTGTCTCGGCTTCCCATAAATGCCGCCGCTCGGGCGTATAGCTCACGAATGACCGGTCACGAGACACCTTTATAGTCGGTTTGACCGGGTGAGCTAAAATTGCCGCGCCGAATCTCGCTGCCGCATTAACGACTTTTTTGACAAGGCCCTTATCTACAAAAGGCCTTACGCCGTCATGTATCAACACGAGCCGCGCATCCTTACCGACGCGCGCTAAACCATTCTTGACCGATTGTGACCTTACCCGTCCGCCTTTTACTATGTGCGTTACTTTATTTATGCGGTACTTTTTGACGAGCGACGCCGCTTTTTTTATTAACGGCCTATCCACTACCAGAATAATATCATTTATTACAGGAGAACGTTCAAAAGCCATAAGCGCATATGTCACCAACGGCCTCTTCCCCAATCTTACAAAGGGCTTTTTCCCATTCGATTTAAACCTTCTTCCTTTCCCCGCCGCAACAACTATAGCTGTAGTATTCAACGTCGCTTGTCACCTTCTTCGAGTTTGGCAAAGATCATCCTGCCGGCAGAGGTCTGAAGGACGCTAGTGACTATAACTTTGAGGGCCTGCCCGATAAGATACCTGGCGTTATCCACAACGACCATGGTACCGTCGTCCAGATACGCAACGCCCTGGTTGTATTCCTTGCCTTCCTTGGTGATCCTGACCTGCATTACCTCGCCGGGCAATACTACCGGCCTCAGCGCATTCGCAAGGTCGTTGATATTCAGCACTGTAACGCCCTGAAGTTCCGCTATCTTATTCAGGTTATAATCATTCGTAACTATCTTGCCGCTCAAGACTGTTGCCATCTTTATAAGTTTTGCGTCTACATCCGTTATCTCGGGAAAATCTTCGTCGGCTATCTTTATATTCATGCTGGGATTTTTCTGCATTTTGTTCAATATGTCCAAACCGCGGCGGCCCCTGTTGCGTTTAAGCGTATCATTGGAATCGGCTACCTGCTGCAGCTCTTTCAATACAAAACGCGGTATTACAAGATGGCCGCTTATAAATTTGGTCTGGCATATGTCTGCGATCCTGCCGTCTATAATTACGGAAGTATCCAGGATTATAAGCTCCTCCGCCTGGTCGCGCCGGTCAAACTTCACATAAGGTATTATAAGGCTGAACTCGTCCTTACCGCGAAGCGAAATTACCATTCCCAGATAACAGAATATCAGTGTTAGAACGATCTGTATTGAAAGAAAGATCTCCGAATTCATCGGGATAAGCTTGATAACTGTAGTTAGTATCCAACTCATAAATATACCGAATATAAGCCCTACCAGGCCGGCTGAAAGGTTTCTGGTGGAAACCTTCCGCATAAACATCTCGCTCAATATCAAAAGGCCCGCGCACAAAAGACCCACGGTACCGCCTATAATCGGAGAACTGGTATTAACGTCGGAAAAGAAAGATCCTATGTAATAACCCGCCACCACGCTTAAAAACATAAAAAATATTCTTACAAATATTATAGTCAAAAAAATCACCTCCGTTTAGCGAACACTGTCTCAAGCGCCTCTTTTAAGAAAGATACCGGGATAATTTCCATATTGATCTTACCCGTCAAGCCGGTAAAATTGCTCTTAGGGATAATGGCGCGTTTAAAACCGAGGCGTTCGCTCTCTTTGAGCCTGTTTTCTATCTGGTTTATGCTCCTTATTTCGCCGCCCAATCCGACCTCTCCCATAATAACAGAGTCGTAATCGCACGGCGTATCTTTATAATTAGAGGCCATAGCAAGCGCTATACCCAGATCTACGGCCGGTTCTTGTATGCTCACTCCTCCCGCTACATTCACGTATATGTCAAACTTGCCAAACTCCATGCCCAAGCGCCGGTCCAATACGGCAGAAATAAGGGAGATCCTGTTATAATCGACTCCCCGCGTTTCTCTTTTTGGCGCGGCAAAATTTGTCGGTGAAAGGAGCGCCTGCACTTCCACTAAAAGCGGCCTC
>JAHIPI010000028.1 GCA_018894435.1 Candidatus Omnitrophota bacterium
AAAGAGTACGCTTCCGGCTGTGCTCCTTTCTATAAAATACGCGGAGTTAAGGCGCCCCTTATCAGATGATGACATGATATATGTTTTTCCTTCAGACCACATGATAGAGCCGCTTCTAGCTTTTAAATCAGCTATTAAAAAAGCAGCACAATTAGCCGGAGACGGGAAGATGGTCGTTTTTGGCGTAAAGCCGGATCATCCTAAAGAAGGATACGGCTATATTATCAAATCAAAAAGATATAAGAGTGGCTTTTTAGTAAATAGATTTGTGGAGAAACCTTCCGGAAAAGCGGCAGGCGAGCTCATAAAAAAAGGCGCATTTTGGAATGCAGGTATTTTCTGTTTTACAAAAGGGGCATTTTTGCGGGAGCTCGCAAGATTTCAGCCAAAAATAGCTGTATATTCCGAATCCGGATACAATACTTTGCATAAGAAGTTTAAGTCGATAAAAGCTATTTCAATGGACTATGGCATAATGCAGTATACTAAAAATGCGGGAGTGGTGGAATTTCGGCTTAAGTGGTCTGATCTCGGGAGCTGGGACAGTTTTCTCCAGTATTTTACTCGCAAAAAAGGAAATTTTAATATAGGGAAAGCTGAATTTCTAGAAACAAATAATTCTTTCACTTATTCGGTAAATCGTCTTATGTGTCTGGTTGGATTGAATGATGTAATCGCGATAGATTCACCTGATTCTCTGCTTTTAGTAAAGAAGGGGTATTCCGACCACGTGAAGGACCTCGTGGCGTTAATGGATAAAAAGGGGTACACTCATTCTAAAGACGGCGCGACCGTGTATAGACCGTGGGGTTATTATACGGTTTTGCATGAGGCGAAAGGATACAAAGTAAAAGAGATAGGGGTTTATCCTAAAAAAACAATTGCGCTCCAGAGCCATAAACATCGGAGCGAGCATTGGAATGTGGTCGAAGGCGAGGCGCGCCTTTCCGTAGCCGGCAAATCTAGCCGCGCCAGACGCAATGAAAGTATTTATGTTCCGAGAGGGATTAAACATACAGTGTACAACCCGACTAATAAAATCACAAAGATCATAGAAGTCCAGATCGGTTGCTATTTGGGCGAAGATGACATCAAGAGGTTTATGAGGTACTAAGCATGGTAATACTGGGTGTGGCTACGCCGTTTGTGCATGATCCGTCGGCGGCGATATTAGTGAATGGTAAAGTTGTCGCCGCATGCGACGAAGAACGGCTTATAAGAAAAAAGCACGCAATGGGATATCTGCCCATAAAGGCGGTCAAGTTTTGCCTTAAAAAGGCGGGGCTTAAGCCGTCGGACATAGACGCAGTGGCATTTCCATGGTCTCACGACATATATAGAGAGAAGAAAAGTGAATATTTCTGGAGGTGTCTTGGGCCGCGGACTTCTTATGCCGTAAAAGCGCTCATGCGTGAAAAAGCAAGGCTTCGCGGCAAGGAAGAGAAGCTTGACGCAATCCTTGATAAATGCGGAATACCGAAAGAAAGAGTGAAAATTTATTTCATTGAACACCACCTCGCGCATGCCTCAAGCGCGTACCATCTTTCGGGCATGAAGGACTGCGCTATCATGAGCATAGACGGAGCGGGGGAGTTTACATCCACTCTATTTGCAAAATCGGAAAATGGGTCGGTTAAAAAGATCAGAGAGATAATATTGCCGGATTCGCTGGGATTCTTCTATGCCACTATAACCGAATATCTCGGTTTTGAAACTAACGACGGCGAATACAAAGTAATGGGCATGGCGCCCTATGGCGACCCCTCAAAGGTCGACATGAACCGGGTGATACGCTACACCGATAAGTCCTTCCGGTGCAATGACGACTATGTCTGGGTGACGCGCTCAAGGAGATACGACAAGAATAAAGTCTTCTCAAAGAAGATGGTAGAGGACTGGGGCCCCCCAAGAAAAGGCGATGCTCTCCAAGAGCCGTATATTCACATAGCGGCCGCCACCCAGAAGGCGCTTGAAGACATAACACTAAAACTTATGGAAGACCATTTGACAGATACCCTAAAAGAGACAAACGGCAGGCTCTGCTTCGCAGGAGGAGTCGCTTTGAACGTAAAGCTCAATAAGCGCCTTCTTGAACATCCCCTTGTAAAGGAACTTTTCGTTCAGCCGGCTGCAAACGATTCAGGCACTGCCCTTGGCGCCGCTACATACGTTGCCAATAAATTAGGCGAGCGTATAACGCCCATGGAACACGTCTATCTAGGCCCCGAATACTCAAACGACGAGATAAAATCCACCTTAGATACCTATAAGATTCCCTACGAAT
>JAHIPI010000029.1 GCA_018894435.1 Candidatus Omnitrophota bacterium
CAGCGGGCCTTTTGTAATTACCGCCAAAGCCATAAATACGTAGACATACAAATAGCGGAATCTCCCTTTTAATTCACCCCGCTCCTCGGCCGAGGGGCGGGGTTCACCGATATAGGCGGCGACAAAACTGCAGAGGGCCGTATTTATAAAAAGCGCAAATACCATATCCGGCACCGCAAATCTGGAATACATAAAAAATATTTCGCCGGTCGCGAGAATAAGCGCGGAGAATACCGCCGTTTTTCTGTTAAAGAGATTACGCGCTATAAGAAAAATGATGATAACGTTTAAAAGCCCTGCCACAATCGATGGAAACCTCGCGCCAAAGATTGTGACTCCGAATATCTTATAAGAAAGGATTATAAGCCAGTAAAAAAGGATGGGTTTCTGGAAACGCAGTTTTCCGTGGTAATGCGGTGTGACATAGTCGCCGCTTGCGATCATCTCTTTAGTGCTCTGTAAATAGCGTTTCTCATCGGGGATTGAATGGCCTAAGGTCGCTCTGTTTATCGAATATAACGTTAAAACGGCCAATATGATAAAAGCCGTTATTGTAAAAGTCTTTTTCAAAACGCTTTTTCCTTATCTATATCTTAACTTCTTTGTGTCTGGCAATAAGCACAAGGTTCCTCGCATATACGATTAACCCGGCTCCTTGCCCCAAAGTAAAAACTATGTCCTGGCGGTAAATGGCATATATAAAAAGTATCAGTCCGCCGAACAGGCTGAAGTACCAAAAAGATACGGGTATTATACTTTTTCTGTGCCTTTCCGACTGTATCCACTGTATAATGAACCTGAGGCTGAAACATACCTGCCCCAACAGGCCGAATATAACCCACGGATTTAAAAGATCTTTAAGATTCATATTATTCCCTCTCTATGTCCAGCTTTTACGGTTAAAAATAAGCGTCAGAAAATCGTAAGCTACTTTGAAAGAGCGGCTAAAACCATATTTAGTCCTGCCGTAACGCCTCGGAAGGTGGTTTACTTTGACCTCCGACGGCCTCTTCCCTTTCATCATAAGAAGGTAGGGTATAAACCTGTGCGCGCCCTCCCTTTTAAGCGGCAAAACTTTTATGGAATCTTTTGTATAAACCCTTAACGTGCACGATATATCGTGGAGATGGCTTTTAAAGACGGCCTTCTGGACTAGATTGCCGAACCATGAGGCTATCTTTTTTGAGGCGGGGTCCTTTCTCATATAGCGCCATCCGCATACGAAATCATAGCCGCATTTAAGTTCGGTTGCGAGTTTTGGTATGTCATTTGGGTCATTCTGCATATCGCCGTCCATGGAGACCACTATATCTCCTCTTGCTTTTTCAAAACCTATTTTAAGCGAGGCTGTCTGGCCCATCTTCTTTGCATTATTCAGTACCGCAACATGCCTATCTTTCGCTGCCGTCTTTCCCAGAAGCTGTTTTGTATTATCGGTAGAACCGTCATTTACAAAGATAAGCTCATATTCTCCGTGAAGCGATTCCATCACGCGGGTAAGGGATTCATATAAGGGCCTTATCGATTCTTCTTCATTAAAAAATGGCACTACGACCGAATATATCATCTTTACCTCTTATTAGTCACAACGTATATCTCGTTTTGAAAAATCTCGCGGAAGCGGCGCTTGCTTAAGTTATCTTTGAACTCTTTATCGAATTTTATCCGACGCTTCCATACAAAATACCTGTCCACCACATAGAGCCTTTCTCTCATCTCTTCGGGCAGAAATGTCTCATAATCTACTCTTTTTATGACACAAAAATACCGCCCGGGAGAATTTAAAAATCCTCTGAGTTTCAAGACAGTGTCTTCGGAGGGCAATCCTTCCGGGGTATATGTGCCCTTGACATTCAGAACCGGTTCCTCGAAAAAGACCTGTAACTCTTCCGGGATTATGCCGTGCGAACCTATGGCCACCGTATCTTCTTCTCTCATATTTTCTTTTATAACGAGAGCTGCCCGTTCCATTTTATTGGTAAAAAGCCCGAACGGCGGAGAGATGCTGATGGCTACATAAATAAGAGACAGCGCCAATATTATAATAAGCGGTATTTTGAAGTCTTTTCCGGACTTACAAAAGAGCAGTGCCGTCAATATAGAGACGGCGGGCGCCAATGCCAAAAGGTAATGAGTCCTTCTTTCCGGCACCAGAGTAAAGAATAAAAAGACCACTGCCGCCCAGATTATCAAAAAGAGACGGCCGTCCCTTGCATTCTCATGGACTTGGGCGCTCGGCCTGCCGAAGAAAGCAAGCGGCATAAGCAGGGAATACGGAAAAAATTTCGTAAAAAGCGCCGAAAGATAGAAAAGAAAACCATTAAAATATGCCTTTATAAAACAAGAACCGTACCCCCAGCTAAGGCGCTGGGCTATCTCCCTCGCAAATACCTCGCCCGCGTACGTACCGGGATACATCTTGCACATCATATAAAACCACGGCGTTACAATTAAACCGAATAATATTATCCCGGCGAGGATATCGCCGAATCTGAATAATCTCTCTCTTTTGAATGCCCAAAAGATCCCTACTATAAGAAGCGGCAAAATGGCGCCCACCGGCCCTTTAATCAAAAAGGCAAAAGCAATGGAAGCGAAAAAGGCCATAACATAAGATCTGATCCTACGTTTATAATAACTGATAAAAAAATATATAGCCAGAGTCTCAAAGAATACGAGCGCCATATCTGGTACGGCCAATCTTGCGTATCGATAGCAGAGAGGGGTTGTGGCAAAAAATAGCGCCGAGATTATTGCTGTTTTCCTATTTTGAAATAACTCCTCCGCTATGCGGAATATCAAAATTGCGCATAATGCTCCCAACATGATGGAAACGAGCCTCGCGGCCAGCCAATTTACCCCGAAGATCTTGAAGGCCAAAAAGATAAGCCAATAGAAAAGAATCGGCTTTTGAAACCTCACATCATCCATATACCGGGGTGTGAGGATATCTCCCGTTTCTACCATATAACGGGAGCTTTCAAAATAAAAATTTTCGTCTCCTTTGAACTCCATAGTGGCTTTCCAGGCTCCGAAGGAGAACAGAAAAATACAATACAGAAAAATGGCTATCTTTATGGTGGGATTTTTCATACGGCCTGCTTATTCTTATATCTTTTTGTTTGTTAAAAGAAAAACCTTGTGCCTCAAAACATCTTTCAGGATATCTTTCTTGCCTTTCAGCACTTCCGCTATCGCATCTTTATTGAGCGTTCTTTTTAAGCGCGTCTTCCACATATCGCGTTCATCTATTATGACTAAAGACCGTTTAAGGTCCTCCGGAATAAGCGCCGCGTAATCGTCCTGGGCTATTACCAAATATACCTTGTTGCCGGATGAGAGAAACTTTTTTAATTTTTCCTTGTGCGGCGCTGTCGGGTCGGGCTCTTTCAATTTTATATTGACCTCTTCTATCGGCATATCAAGGTATATGGCGAGCCTCTGCTGGCTGATATCAACAGAGCCGACACCCACCTTATCGCCGGGAACAATGCTCATCTTTATTTCATCCGCAAAAGCGGGAAGTGTCTTATCGTTAAATAATGGGACCGCCCTGCCGGCCAGAAACAAGAGAAAAAGCGCTATCGCAACCGGTATGGCAAAAATCATAGAGATGCTTTTTTTTCTTACCCATGGCACTATTATAACAAGCGGCGCCAGCATCATTACATATTCGTATGCGGAAACCCTAGCCGCATAGATATGGCGCATCGTATAGAGAACGCCAAAAACACCCAGCGTATAAACTAATATAACCGCGACGTACCCGATATTAAAGGCAACCGACTTGAATAAGGTTTTCCTCTCTTCCAGATTTATAAAATATCTGGCGATCATCAGACTGAAAGCCGGCGTAAGCGGAAGAAGATAATAATATTCTTTGGCAGAGATGACGCTGAAGAATACAAATATACCCAGAAAATAGCTCAATATAAGCTTATAAGAGTCTCTCTCCAGCGAATAGGTCTTCTTGCTTTTAAAAGAGTCTACCAAGGCCGCCGGCAAAAAAATACAGTACGGAAGAAACCAGACCAATAGGTTAGGCACATAATAAAAAAGGTTTTTGATATAGGTCAATAAAAGCGGAGTGCCCGGCTCGCTGTTGGGCAGGTAAAACAGGCGCGTGATATTTTCGCGTATCACTATATTATTGATATATTTATCGCCGTGCAGGACATACATCATAATATACCAGGGCAGCCCTATGGCTAGAACTATAAGCATGCCATAAGGTATATTTAGCGCTCTTAGAAGTTTCCATTTTTTGGAACTTATCATAAAAGAAAGCACTACTATAAGCGGCAGTAAAAAACCGACGAGCCCCTTCGCCATGATCGCGAGGCCTAAAACCGCGAAAAATGCGATAAAAAATCCCTTATTCCTTTCCGGATTCTTGGACCCTTTCATAAAAAGATATATTGAATACACGACCAAAAAGGTGAGGGTCATATCGGGAGAGGCGTATCTTGAATACATAAAAAATATAAGTGTCGTCGCAAGTATGCCGGCGGCGGCGAGCCCAGTCTTTCTGTCAAAAAGCCTCC
>JAHIPI010000030.1 GCA_018894435.1 Candidatus Omnitrophota bacterium
CACACATGGCTCTTCTTGCGGCTTCTCGTGCCTTTCCAAATACAGGAAGAAGTATAGCCGCCAGCATTCCAACAATTACTATTACTACGAGAAGTTCTATTAGAGTAAAGGCTTTTTTATTCATGTTTTAAGTATACCTCACGGAAGGCGGATTGGCAAAGTGTATAATGTGGCGTAGTTAACATAATCAGGGTCTGACCCCAATAACACACTGACCCCAATAACACACAAGTATACCTCACAGAAGGCGGGTTGGCAAGGTGATGGTAGACGGGGCGGGTAAAGGTTAATTGTTAATTATTCGGTCGTGTTAGGGAAATAATATACGGGCCTTTCGGGATAGTCACCCTGCCTTGTCTGGTCCAAATCATTATAGTATAAATACGGTCCTTTTACATGCCCATCTACAAAAAGCACCATAACAGGAGTGTTTGGAGAAACAGAACCCTTTCCGCCATGCCCAGGGTTCGTACTAGGCATACACATTTCCAAATAGACTTTACTTCTAGGTGAAGTTATTGTGGATAGAGGTCTTTGCGTGGCAGGAGATCCAAATGCAAGGATACTCCAATTGCAGGAATAAGAGTTTCCCCAAGCGGCAAAATTCGTTTTATCACCAGAGGATGCTTTTGTATCATCGGGACAATGAAAAATCTCCGCAGAACTAGTATTATCTACATCAAGGTAACGGTTTAGAGGTCGCATAGTAGCAGTGTAGGTTTCATATCCTAGGGAGCTCCCAGCCTTGCCGCCAAATGAGGCGACACCGCATCCAACACCACTTGGCGGATCACCAGCTTTCGGAAAACACTCATTATGGTCATCGAGGTACAGATACCACGCAATCCCATGCTGACGAAGGTTATTGGCACACTGTGCACGCCGTGCACCTTCCCTTGCCCTGCCCATAACAGGTACTATTAAAGCCGCAAGAATACCGATAATTACTATCACGACAAGAAGTTCGATTAAGGTAAATGCTTTTTTATTCATAGCATTAGTCATTATTCGGATGGGGATTAATAAGCGGTACCTTTTAAGGTTTCGGCGTATTTTTGAGCGCTCACCGCGGCTTGGGCGCCTTCCCCTGTTGCGACGACTATCTGCTGCAGAGCCCTGTTGCGCACGTCTCCGCATGCAAAGATACCCTCCGTGGACGTCTGCATATTATTATCGGTAAGTATATAACCGCTTTCATCTGTCTTCGTCTTGTCTTTCAGAAGAAGGCTGTTCGGGTCTACCCCTATAAAAATAAAGGCGCCCTGGCATGCTATTTCTTTTTCTTTGCCGTCACGGACATCTTTTATTTTTACGCCGCTTACAACTTTATCGCCTTCTATTGATGTGACAACCGAGTTAAGCGAGAGATTTATCTTTTTGTTCTTAAAAAGCGCTTCCTGAAGGATTTTGGCGGCACGCAGGCGATCCCGCCGGTGGATCAGTGTAACCTCATTGGCAAATTTCGTGAGATATATCCCCTCTTCAACTGCCTTGTCTCCTCCGCCGACGACCACTACTTTCTTATTTCTGAACATCGGCCCGTCGCAGGTGGCACAATAGGATACACCTCTTCCCGCAAATTTTTCCTCGCCGGGTACGCCAAGATGTTTCCATGTGGCCCCTGCCGCCAATATGACTGAAAGCGTTTTATATTCGCTGCCGCTTTCTGTAATGACTTTAAAATTTTTTGCCGGGCCTTTTTCTTCTTTTATCTCGATGACATTATCCTCTCTTATGGCAAGCCCTATACTTAACGCCTGCTCTTTCATCCTGTTTATCAGTTCAAGTCCTGTTATTCCTTCCGGAAATCCGGGATAATTTTCTATCCTTTCGGTAAGAAGTACCTGGCCGCCCGGTAAATACCGTTCCAAAAGCACCGTATTCATCGCGGCCCTTTTAGCGTAAAGCCCGGCTGTCAATCCGGCCGGCCCTCCGCCTATTATAACTATGTCGTATATATTTTCACTCATCTTTTATTTTCCAGTGAATATTTTGATATCTTTGCCGGCGGCTTTAGGGGATAATCTCCCGTAAAACATGCCACGCAAAAGGAATCCTTCGGCAATAACATGGCGTTCAGCATGCCTTCCAGGCTGATATAGCCAAGTGAATCTACGCCTATAAACTCTCCTATCTCTTTAACGGACCGGTTTGACGCTATCAGCTCCCTCTTTGTCGGAAAGTCTATGCCGTAATAACAGGGGAATTTTATCGGCGGCGAACTTATGCGCATATGGATCTCTTTGGCGCCGGCTTCGCGGAGCGCCTTTACCCTGCCGCGGCTCGTTGTCCCCCGCACGATGGAATCTTCCACCACGGTTACCCTTTTATCCTTAAGGACATCTTTTATCGGGTTCAATTTTACTTTAACGCTAAAATCTCTCAGGTGCTGAGACGGCTGGATAAATGTCCTGCCTATATAATGGTTTCTTATAATGCCGACGCCGTAAGGTATCTTCGCTACCTCCGCGAAACCCAGCGCCGCATGATTTCCGGAATCGGGGATCGGCATGATAAAATCACATTTCTTTCCTGCGGGGCATTCGCGGGCAAGATTCGCGCCAAGCTGCCTTCTAGTCAGATACACATTTTTGCCGAAGATATTGCTGTCGGGCCGCGCAAAATATATATATTCAAATATACACATCGCTGTCTTCTTTTTCGGAAAAGGCTTTATCGACTCAAGGCCGTCTTTCGTAATAAACAATATTTCCCCGGGCTCTACTTCCCTCACATATTTTGCGCGGATGAGGTCAAGCGCGCAGGTCTCGCTCGCCAGGACATAGGCCCCGTCTACTTTACCTAAACAAAGCGGCCGCCAGCCGTAAGGGTCTCTCGCGCCCACCAGTACATCGTTCATCATGAGAACTAGCGAATACGCCCCTTCAAGATGCGACAGCGCCCATACAATGTTCTCTTTATAGTCTTTTTTGTTCGCCCGCGCCAGAAGATGCGCTATTATTTCAGAGTCCATAGATGTCTGGAAGATCGAGCCTTTCTCCTCCATAGCGCGCTTTAGATTTAAAACGTTAGTGAGGTTTCCGTTGTGCGCTATCGCTATGTGGCCTCTCATATGATTTACCAAAAAAGGCTGGATATTGGAGACGTGGCTTGAACCGGTGGTGGAATAGCGGACATGGCCGATAGCGAGACTTCCGCGAAGCGAGCGTATCTTCTCCTCGTCGAACACCTCGCCCACAAGGCCCATGCCTTTATGGTGCCTCACTTTTTTACCGTCATAAGAAAATATGCCGGCACTCTCTTCGCCGCGGTGCTGAAGGGCGTAGAGGCCCAGATAAGTAAGCCTTGCCGCTTCTTTATGGCCCGCTATACCGAATATACCGCACATAAAATTACCCCCGAAAAATAGATCCTATTCGACCTTAACAGTAATGCGTGTCGCCACGAGCTCTCCGAATGGATCTTCATAATAAACAATGATAACTTTGTCGCCCATATCAAGCTCTTCAAACCCTATGCCCTCAATACCGTCGGTGATTTTTGCTTCTTCAGACACTAAGAAGGTAGTCTGGTCATAGCCTCTTCCCACCGGATCCCGCAGCCATCTTACTTCTATGGTTTGGGCTACGGTATCCTTAGTGACTATTTCGCCATTGAGGGTTTTCATATCCTTTTTCGGAGGCTGCACCGCGCAATAAGACGTCATGGTGACGGCCAGCCCCACGAGCATTACGACAATGACTATAAGCGCCTTTTTCATCTTCCCATCCTTTAATCTTTAACTATTACATTTTTTACCGTAAGCGTATCGCCGTCTTCATAATAATCGACCATTACATGGGCGCCGACTTCGAGATCCATCAACCATATATTGTCGCCGCCTTTCATTATCCTCGCATTCTGTGGAACATAAAATGTCTCCTCGTTATATTCTATCACCCCCGGCGTATTAAGCCATTTTACGGTGATAGACGAGTCTTCCCAGTCCGCCGATACTATATTGCCGTCTATGGTCCTTATTGTTTGATCATCCTCTCCGCAATAAGACGGAACGGCCATAATCAATGCCGTCGCTATTACGGCGCAAATAACTAACGATATCTTATTCAATATTTCCTCCTCTCAAATTATGCGTGAGGCCTGAATATGCGTTTTAGGGAATCGCCGAGCCGATTTTTGTGTATTTCTCTGGCTATAACGCCCTTCAGTAAAACCGGACCGGAAATAAAAAAAGATACGACTTCGGGAAAAGTAAGAAATCCTACGGTTGCGAATTTCCACCCCAGGTGAAGCAGTTTACCGGGCGTATAGAAAGAAAATTTTATCTTCCTGTGTATTTTTTTCAACGCGTCGTGGCTGTAAGTATCCGAATAAAGCTGGCCTCTGTCGGTAAGATGATACCCTGGAGTTTTTGCCACAACTTCTCTAAGGGGCGAATATTTATCCACCCTCAGCCTGCTGAAAGCCACCGAATCAACGCCTATTTCTCTGGCAAATTTTGCGATATACAGCATCTCCTCTTCGGTCTCGCCTATATTGCCGTAGATAAAATTGCCGTGATAGAGAATTGGATATTTCGTAAGTACCGAAAAGTATTTCCTTATCTCCGCCTGGTTGAAGCCTTTATTAAAACTGGCAAGTATGCGGTCATGCGGCGATTCTATGCCCACTAATATCATTTTGAATCCGGCCTTAACCGCTTTTTCCAAAAGCTCAGGGTGGCGGGCTACATCAATACGCGCCTGCGCCAAAAAACGTTTCTTTATTTTACGTTTTACGATTAAATCGCAGATCTCGCCGGACCTTTTGGTGTCGGTAAAAAAGTTATCATCGCTAAAAAGTATGAAATCCGCGTTTGTTCCTTCTATTTCTTTGACGACGCTTTCAGGGGCGCGTCCCGCGTAGTCGCGTTTCTGGCCGAGCGGATTCAGGCTAAACGTGCAAAATTTACAATTGTAAGGGCACCCTCTTGAACTTAATATCGTGTCGAACGACGTATTCGCCACCCGTACGCCGTTTGCTATTATATGGTAATTATTGCGCCTCATGCTGCGATCCGGAGGTGTTATGGTATTTATATCGGGCAGGGGCCTATTGTTATTGTGGATTACTTTACCGTCTTTTCTATAAGAAATGCCGAGAGTGGTTTCAGGAGGGTTGCCGTTCAGGATGTCCCTTATCGTCTCCTCGCCCTCGCCTCTCACAATAATATCTACTTTTGGGCAATTTTCGAAAATCTCCTCAACGCATTCTGTTGCCTTATAGCCTCCCACAATAAGAGGTATATCATCAGGCATTAAATTTAAGAGGTCGCAGACCTTTTCAAAATCGCGGTTCCATGTAATGCTGACTCCCACAAAATCTACTTCTTTCCGTACAAAATCCAGGAGTTTTTCGGTATCGCATACTTCCTTATCGTATCTTAAGTCAAGGAGCGTCAGTTTGCCGGCCAGATTTCTGGCACTTGTTGCCACGTATTCAAGCCCAGTAGGCGGAAACATACCTATCGCGGTTGATGATGCGCTCCGCATATAGGGGTTTAAAAATAAAGCGTGCTTATATTTCATATTTTCTCTCTATTTGGCGGCACTATCTAACTTTTGTTTCATTATACACCGTGCAGTTATTGAAGTCAATGGAAAAGCACGCTTACGAATACCCCGCAAATGGATGCAACCCTCTTTTAACCTGTTGGTGAAAGTATAGACTGCATAAAAACCATGTTACATTCAATTTCCTGCCGCGCCATGCCCGCAGTAAAATGGAGGGCAAGCTATAAAACCGCCTTAATCCCTGCCAATAGTGTTCCTCGAATTCGGCCGTGGACATTTGTTTCGTCCGGATGGCAGGATGAAAAAAATCATATAAGGAATAATTTTCATGGGTCAGGCGATTATCTTTCTTAAAATCATCGTAACACGCCGTCCCGGGTATGGGAGTAAGCATCCAGGGAATAATAGCATCTATGTTCAGCTCTATCGACTGCTCTATTGTGCGGTCGATTATCTCTGCCGTATCATGATCCATCCCGAAAATAAGGCTGGCAAAGAGATCCATGCCTGCTTCTTTAAAGCCGTTCACAACATCTTTGAAATCAAGCCGAGCGCTTTGATGCTTATCGATTGAAACCAGATTATTTTTGTCGATCGATTCAATTCCCACAAAGGCGGTCCGGCAGCCGCTTTCGGCGGCCAGTCGCAACAGTTCGGGGCTTTCGATCATCCTGCTTTCAAATTGTCCGAGCCACTGGATCCCCAGCGGCTTTATGGCCTGAAATAATTCCCGGGCCCGCGCAGGGTTTATAGCAATATTGTCATCCGTAAACATTATATGTTTTGCTCCCTGATATTTTATCTCATCAACGACTTCGCCGATGGGACGATAGCGCATCTTCTTCCCGAAATAACGCGTTACGAGGCAAAAGCTACAGTTATGCGGACAACCTCTGCTTGTCTCGATCAGCACAAGAGGATCTTTTGCGTTTACAAAAGACCTCATATATTTTTTCATATTAAGCAGGTCGAAGCGCGCCGGAGGTAAGCCCGAAAGCTCGGGAGGGGTGGCGCATTCATAACGCCTTTTTAATTGCCCTGCCTCAAAATCATGCAGAATCTCCTGCCATGTTTCGTCCACTTCTCCGATGATAAAAGATTCAAAGGCGCCGCTTTCTTCTACCATATTGCGAAGTGAGAATGCTCCGACACCCCCGATAAGAGAAGGCACTCCGCGTTTTTGGAATTCTTTGGCGATATCTATGGCGCGCGGTATATGACGAAGCATGCCGGTTAACGCAACCAGATCCACATCTTCATCGAAGGTCAAATCATCCATTAATTCATCGATGATCCGCGTTTCGTAGCTTCGCGGCGTCAAAGCTGCAAGATATGGAAGCGTGCGCGAGGGAACAAACGATTTCCTGCTTTTTATCAAGCGGTTTTGGCTATCGTAGGACGAAGGATAGATGAAAAGTATTTTTTTCTTGCTCATAGTAATCTCCGTCTCTGATTATACGCCTTTTTGTGAAATATGCAAAATAAAAACGCGGCTTAAAAATGCCGCGTTTTATTTGGTACCGGTGTTTATAAAAATATATTTTTAACGTTTCTAGTCGTCTTCTTTACGTTTTTCTTTCTTCATCTTATGCATCTTTTCCCCATGCTTATTCTTTGACATTTTCTCCAACTTTTTTGCCAGCTCGGGATTCGACTGCTTAAGGGCTGCCGCAGAGTCGGACAGGAGTTTTTCCCTGGCTTCATAACGATCCTTTTGTTCTTTCCACTCCTGCATCATTTTTGTTTTTTCATCCGCACACTTATTCAACCCTATTGCCAGCTCGGGATTTGTTTTTTGTAGAACAGCTGCCGAGTCTTTTAATACCTTTACCTTGGCCTCACACTTCTCTTGCCACTCTTTGTCATCTTCCGCTAACAATGGATAGGACAAAGCCACTATCATTCCCGCCACAGTAATCGCGATAAAAACACCTCGTAAAATTTTCACGCGTTCCTCCTTTAGTTATATTATCCGCTCTCTTTGCTGATTATATATCAACAAGTTGTGAAAGTCAAAAACAAGAGTGTGCCATATTATGTAATTTGAAGCATCTTAAATGTTTTGCGATTATCATGAAACATGTAGTATGTATATTAATGCGTAATATATCCCTACCGCTATAAAAATTGCTCCTGTAATTTTTCTTGCGTATATCTCAAGCTTGTTTATTTTATGAAACCAATGGTTTAAAGAAGTAATTCCTAGCGCAATCGCTAAAGCAAAAGCCAAAACAGGAAGCCCTGTCCCAATTCCATAGATAAGAGGTAAGCTTAAACCAAACTTGTGTTCGACTGCTAATGGTATTAGGCTTCCAAAAAATAACGCAGCAGATATAGGGCAAAAAGACAGAGCAAATATAAACCCCAAAATACCTGCGCCAAATATACCGGACCCGACGAGTTTATTTTGGTGCTTCTCTGAAATCGTTAAGCTTGAAATATCAAATTTCAATATATCCACTAAAAAGAGGCCTATAACAATTAAGATCGGCCCTAATGCTTTGTTCATATATTTCTGTAAGAAATTGGCTACTAAAGGCGCGCTTAATAGAAATTTGACAATAAGAAAGCCTAATATCGCATATGCCAACATCCTGCCAATCGTATAAGAAATTCCTGATAGGAATACTGCCTTAGGATGGGTTATTTTCTTGGACAAAAATGAAAGCGCCGCTATATTCGTCGCTAAGGGGCAGGGGCTTATTGAGGTTAATATGCCCAACCACAATGCTGATACAAAACCTATTAATATCTCTATCATTCGGTTTCTTTCAGGAAATTGGCAACTCCGGCCTTAACATAATCAATAAATCTCTGCTTGTTGCCTACGTATTCCCAAATCTTATCAAGATTTTTCCATTTTACTTCCTTACCGTCTTTGACCAATGACAAAACAAGCGATTTGGTATAAAGCTGGTAGTCTTTAGCGTAATGCTCGTTGCCCTTGTCCTCGACGTTAACGATTTTAAATTCAAGTTTGCCTGAAGAAATGGCGTCTCTAAAGTTAGTTTCTATCGCTTCCTTGGAATATTGCTCTAACTTATAACAAGTGGGGCAGCGAAATGTTCCATGAAAATAATACGCATACACCTTGGCATCCGGAGAATTACTTTCGGCAAAAGAAATTACTGTAAATCCGCATAGAAACAGAATAAGAAATAATTTTTTAAGCATAAGCATCCTTTATTTTGACAAAATCTTCTTTATTTCGTCCTTGGTTAATAGCTTACCTGCTGAAACAACTGTGCCGTCAAGGGCAAGCGCCGGAGTCATCATTACGCCATATTCGGTAATCTTGCTGATATCAGTCACCTTGAAAATCTCCGCGCAGATATTAAGCTCCTTAAGCGCCGCCTCTGTGTTCGCGGTCAACTGTTTACATTTTGGACATCCGACTCCTAAAATTTCTATTTTCATTGCCATACCCCACCTTACTTAACAATCCAACCAAATATCATGCCGCTTATAGTCGCCATAATCACAACTAAACTCACATATATCGCCGTCTTTTTTGTTCCTACAATACTGCGCAAAACAAGCATGTTAGGTAGACTCAGGGCAGGTCCGGCGAGAAGAAGAGCTAGGGCAGGCCCCTTGCCCATACCCGCGCCGATAAGACCTTGCAGTATTGGCACTTCTGTAAGTGTTGCAAAATACATGAGGGCCGCTACTATAGAGGAAAAGAAATTTGCCCATACGGAATTTCCACCGACAAGCATCGCAACAAATTTTGAAGGAATAATCCCTTCGTGCCCTACTCTTCCAAGCAAAAACCCCGATACGAGTACTCCTGCTAATAAAAGAGGCAAAATTTGTAATGCAAAACCCCACGTTGCCGAAGCCCATTCCTTCAGTTCGTCTTTCTTGAACCATCTAAAGAGCATAAAAACCAGACTGACCAAAGAAAAACCTGCGATCCACCATTTATACTGATAAGCTATAGACCACAAGCCGTGGTCGCCTTCAAGCGGTTTACCCCAGTTAGCGAAAACCAGGAATGCTATCATGGAAGCAAAATAAAGAACGGTTTTGCCTAACGATCGTGTTTCTCTCGTTTCGCCTATGTCAAAGTTGCTATTTGCGTGGCGTTCTCTTTCTTCTTTCAAGAAGATCAAGTGCATCAATAAACCGATAACCACGCTAAATATAATCGCACCTATGGCGCGTGCCAGTCCAAGCTGCCACCCGAGAATGCGTGCGGTGAAAATAATAGCAAGAACATTAATGGCAGGCCCTGAATACAAAAAGGCAATTGCGGGTCCAAGGCCGGCCCCTCTCTTGTATATACCTGAAAATAAAGGCAGAACGGTGCAAGAGCATACTGCAAGAATTGTCCCCGAAACTGATGCTGCACTGTATGAAAGAAATTTATTAGCTTTTGCGCCGAAATATTTCATGACCGATGCCTGACTGACAAATACAGAAATCGCTCCCGCAATAAAGAATGCCGGGACTAAGCACAGAAACACATGTTCTCTGGCATACCACCTGACAAGAGCTAGCGCTTCAAAAACCGCATTTGTAAAACGCAGATTTTCGATCGGCAGATAAAAACATGCCAAAAGTGCCGCTACAATGTATAGGAGCTTTTTCCATTCTTTCACTTCCTACTCCTTCCAATAACCTGGCAGCAACCGCCTTCTATACGTATAGCTTTGATATTAACTAACCCGTCAGCTATCTTGTTGCGGGCCGAAGATACGATTCTTGAGAATGTGGGCCTTGATATCCTAAGCTTTTTTGCCGCATCAACCTGCTTCATCCCTTCAAGGTCCGCGAGCCTAACGGCCTCGAATTCATCAAGAGTCAAATATACGCCTTTTAATTTATTCAAAGGCCTGCACAAAGGCTTAAAACACCGTTCTCCCGAAACATAACTAATCCATCTTGTTTTTTTAGGCCTCATAGACTTACCCCTATTATGAACATATGTTCATAACTAAATTATAGCATTTCCTAGCAATTATGCAAGCTTTTTTACTGTTAATAGGGTATGGCGGGGAGCAATAAGTGTGCTAAAAGCGAGCTATCTTGTATGATTTTCGGTTCAGCATTTCAAGTCTATTTCTGCCTTTAGGTATTGTATAAATTTCTTCCTGTATTTTCGAGCTATGTTGGTAAGCATTACTCCTATTTCGTAGTCATTATCGCTTTTTTCTTTTATCCATGCAACGTGCCCTATCGCTATTATCGGTTTAATATTCCTTCGAGGGTCTTTAATAATTATTTCGATAATATCATTTGCCGATAAAGGATTTCCAAAAAACGCCGCGTTAATCCTAAACCCGCCCATGCCTATATCTTCCGTAACGGCGGTATTACACTCTTCCATGGAATCCATTTTTCTGAACCCTATTATTAAGTTCTTGGCGACGCGAGGATATCGGCGCCTCGCTGCCCGAAGCGTATCTATTTCAAATGCCTTTTTTGTTAAAAGCGCTGCGGTTCCTTGATTTTCTGCATTGGTAGCTTTCATTTCTCCTACTCCTGTATGATATAACCCCACTTTAAATATACCTCAAAACGGGAGATGAAGCAATAGAAGAAAACCACCTTTTTTATCATTAACAAACGGGGCGGCGGATTACAAAAGTCAAAAACAAAAGTGTGCTATCTTGTATAATTTGGATAGTTTGAAATATCTTGGATATGTTGGCTGATCTTTTTTCTTCACTTTGAATGGTGTATAAATCTTGAGAGGAGTCTGTTATTCAAGACTATCTGCTTAAGGGAGTTTATAAGGCGTTTTTTCTGTATCTCTCTGGTTATGACGTTTTTAAGCAATAACGGCGCGGCGATTAAAAATGATGCGACTTCGCTGAATGTGAACAATTTCACCCTGAAGCATTTTTTCAATATTTGAATAAGCCGTGTTCCG
>JAHIPI010000031.1 GCA_018894435.1 Candidatus Omnitrophota bacterium
ACCCTAATAGGTTACATAGAAGGCAGAATAAAAGGTAAAGAGAGACGAGAGATATATGAGCATATAAGCCTGACCTTACCCCTTACACTGGACAACTGATAAGTTGAGATTCTGGTGCTTGGCTACGGTAGTTGGAGTGTTAATAGAAGAAATAGGGACGTGTCAGAAAGTGCCAGGTTGTTACGTGTCCCAAAGTGACACGTCCCCACAATTTCCCTTGACAACGATAGGACATATGGTATACTTATATTGTGAAAACTATAGGGCATATGTCCTATAGCAAGGGGCATGTCATGAAGATGTTCCGCCTTACCGGCAAAGAAAAATTAAGTAAGATTATGGAGGCAACGGGGATATCCCGTTCAGAGCTTGCCCGCCGCCTGCAGGTGGACTATAAGACTGTTTATCGCTGGTTAGATAGAGGTGTAGCGCCTCATCCTGCTCAATCAAATGATATAGACCAGTTATTTAAGGAGTATGTAGACTTGCGGAGTATCGTTTTAGAGTTACGCAAGAAGATGCCTGCGCCGCTCAGGCTCCTTAAAACAGACAAGACGATAAGAGACAGATTTATTCTGAGAATGACCTATCAATCCAATGCCATAGAGGGAAGCCGTATGACTGAGAAAGAAACGGAAATGGCATTTGAGGGGAAAAAGGTAAGAGGTAAAGAATTATTTGAGATTTTGGAAGCGGTAAATCACAAAAATGCCATGGGGTTTCTTTTGGATACCATTAAATCCGATTTTAAGATAGATCAGGATTATATCCTGCGGCTTCATGCGATGGTGATGTATAATTTTAATAACAAATTACCGGGTAAATATAGAACCGGTCATGTAAATCTGACAAATACCGAAAAGCCGCTTCCATCAGCTCAGGATGTGCCTTTAAAAATGGGCGCGCTTATAAAAAAGATCAACAATTATGGAAAAAATCCTATAGAAAAAATCGCTCACGATCATTATGAATTTGAAGCGATCCACCCCTTTTTTGACGGTAACGGAAGAGTGGGGCGGCTTATTATGATAACACAGCTTCTGAGCAAGGGTTTTGCCCCCGCCATTATTGCCATTGAGGACAGATATAAATACTATATGGCCTTGGCGAAAGGCGACATAGGCGATTACAAGAATATCGTTCAGATGGTCTGCGATAGTATTATTGGAGGATACAACCTATTGGTAGAATAGTATCCTGATCAAAGGAGGTAAAGGTATGGCAACGTTTATGGGAATTGTACTGGTGCTTGCGGTAGGGAGTGAACTTTAAATAAAAATGGAAGAACGAAAATTAAGTTTTTTTGAGAAATATCTTACCTTATGGGTTCTTGCTTGTATCGGTTTGGGGATCCTGCTTGGCAAAATCTTTCCGCAAGTAGCACAAACTTTGGATAAGATCTCCATTTATCAAGTATCAATACCGATAGCGATATGTCTTTTTTTTATGATGTATCCGATAATGGTAAAGATTGATTTTGCAGAAGTGGTAAAGGCGGGAAAAACTCCAAAGCCCGTTATTCTTACCTTATTTGTAAACTGGTGCATTAAACCTTTTACAATGCTTGCTATATCAACCTTGTTTTTGGGGGTGCTGTTTAAGGGGTGGCTTCCAGGGGTGGAGATAGTAAAGGGCGGTATGCAGGTGGATTTGTATAGGTCGTATATTTCCGGATGTATATTATTGGGCATAGCGCCTTGCACGGCGATGGTCTTGATATGGGGGCATTTATCAAAAGGAAACGACGGACACACCCTTGTGATGGTGGCTATTAACTCTTTGGCTATGTTATTCCTATACGCTCCATTGGGCGGGTGGTTATTAGGTGTAAATAAAATGCCCATACCTTGGCAGACAATCGTGCTTTCCGTTGTTGTTTATGTGGGCTTACCACTTTTCCTGGGATATCATTCAAGGAAATGGATTATTGCAAAGAAGGGCTGTAAGTGGTTCGAGGAAAAGTTCCTTCACTATTTAACGCCGGTATCTATTTCCGCATTGTTAGTTACGCTCATCCTATTATTTTCTTTTAAGGGCGAATTGATTGTAAAACAGCCGCAAACGATATTTTTGATCGCTATACCACTTTTTATACAAACTTGTCTTATATTTGCAGTGACTTATGTGTTGGCGAGATGGTTAAAATTACCATATAGAGATGCCGCGCCGGCTGCGCTGATTGGAGCAAGCAATCATTTTGAGGTTGCTATTGCCACGTCTGCAATGTTATTTGGTTTATCATCGGGCGCTTCCTTGGCTACGGTAGTTGGAGTGTTAATAGAAGTCCCTGTTATGCTTATGCTCGTTAAGGTATGCCTAAAAACCAAACATCTGTTTTGATAGAAACAAAAGGGAAACGCCTGCAAACCCTAAAAATATCTTTCTTTTTCTTGACTTAACAAGATTTTATGCTATAATGTTTCTATGCAAAATATACTGGTAAGAAAAGGAAGGCCGGAAGATGCGCATCACTTTTCAGAACTTGTCATATTAACCTCTTCCGAGATGTTTCCCATAGTCTTTGGTTCCAGCGTAAAGAAGGTGATGAAGAGTTTATTTCCCCACAAAAGGCACTACTACAGCTTTGACCGTTGTTTTTTTGCCGAAATAAACGGCAGGGTCGCTGGAATGGCGCAGCTGCACAAATTGATAGCCAGAAAAGGGCAAACGGTTCGCCTGAGCTTTCTTTTGCTCAAATATTTAAACTGGAGATTGCCTGCGAAGGTTGTCAATCTGCTTAAACTAGATCGCCTTATAAAAGATGTTGCCCGTAACGATTGCTATTTGAGCAATGTTTCCGTATATCCTGAATTCAGGTCATTTGGTATCGGAACAAAATTGCTGGAGGCGCTCGAAGAAGAAACTAAAAGCATCGGTAAGAAAAGAGTGGTGCTGCATGCTGAAACTCACAACCGAAGGGCCATAAGCCTTTACGAGCGCCTCGGCTATAAGATCGAATCCAAATCCACCCCGCTTTTAATCCGAAACAGGCTTTTCGAATCCTTCACGATGGCCAAGTCGGTCATTTCCTAAATATCTTCTTGGGATAGCTTCTGGTATAATGGTAACACGTCCCGAATCAGCAAAGGAGCAAATTCTTGAAGGCACCAATTCTTAATAATGAAACCGGTCTTAACGGCAAAACCGGCATCAGGGTTAAAATATATAGAAGTATCACTGAAGTAAGTGAGAGCGCGTGGGGCGCCGTTGCGGGCGAAGGCCGGATATTATGTGCGCATAAGTTTATCGAGGCCCTCGAGAAATCAGGCTTCGGCGGGGACAGATGCTACTATCCCGTCGTATATGACGGCAATGAGATCATAGCGCATACCTCCGCCTACTTCATGAACACGGAAATGGACTTATGCGCCCAGGGAGCCGTAAAAGATATCATTGATACGGTCAGGGGGAATTGGAAGAATTTTTTTATCCTGCGATCTCTCGAATGCGGGCCGCCCATATCGACAGGAAATACCATATCGTTTAAGAATGGAGTAAAGCGCGCCGATGTTTTCGAGCTTCTTTGTGACTCGATAGAAGGCCTGGCAAAGTCGCTCGGTATCAGTTTTATCCTATTTCGCGATTTTTACAATGATGAAGTGAAATTTTATGATATCTTGAAAGAGCGCGGATACATGAAGCTCCACAATCTGCCGACGGCCGAGCTTAAGATCAGGTGGAAAAGTTTTGGCGAATACTTGGATTCCATGCACAGTAATTATAGACGGAAAATAGTCAAACGTATAGATAAGTGCGCTAAGGCAGGCATATCTCTCCGGGCGACGAAAAACTTTTCAGACAATACGCGCGAGCTGAAACGATTGTATGACAATGTCTATGACCACGCAAAAGAGATTAAGCGCGAGCGCCTGAGCGAAAGCCTTTTTCAAAATATTAATAAATATCTCGGAGAAAAAGCAGTAATGATCCAAGCCCTGAAAGACGAAAGACTCATCGGTTATCTGGTTTTACTTTTCAGCGGCAAAACTCTGATCTCAAAGTTCCCCGGCCTCGACTACGATTATACTAAAGAATGCCATACATATTTCAATCTTTTTTATAAAGCGATCGAATTGGCCATTGAAACGGGGATGGACTACTTTGATATGGGTATTACGACCCTTATTCCAAAAAAAGATATGGGCGCAAGTATTGTTCCCCTAAACATGTATATGAAGCATTCTAATCCGTTTTTCAATAAAGTCATACCGACATTATTTAATAGGATGACCCCGCAGGATACGAAACCAAGGAATGTTTTCAAGTAAGCCCGCCAAAAGTATTAAAGAAAAAGTAGTATATCTTTAATATAATGTCATAACAAGGCCGCCAATTAAGGCTAACTTTAATTAGCGGAAATGTTATTAAAGAATACTTGACATTTCTTTAATAATGATGTATACTTACTTTGCTATGGATAAGAATCGAGCAGGGGTACTTATAACTCAGCAAAACGGGTATAAGGCATTTATACCAAATCCGCTACCGCCCAATCCTCCTTTGGAAATTGACCCGGAAATGATCGCATTGCTATCCAAGGCCGACAGCGCCATCGGCCGGCTTTCGGGGGTATCGGAGGCCTTACCCAATCCGAATCTATTTGTGGCAATGTATGTAAGAAAAGAGGCGGTATTAAGTTCTCAGATAGAAGGTACCGAAGCTTCGTTAGAGGATGTAATAGAATATGAATCCGAAGACAGGCCAAAGACACTGGCAAATGATGTTGCCGAAGTAATCAATTATGTGCGGGCGATGAATTATGGCTTAGACAGAATTCGTGAGCTGCCTTTATCACTAAGACTGATTAAAGAAATACACGCTGAATTGATGAAAGGCGTAAGGGGCGCAGAAAAGACGCCGGGTGAGTTCAGAAAAAGCCAAAACTGGATAGGCCCCGCAGGCTGCACATTGGAGAATGCCAAATTCATACCGCCTCCGCCCCATGAGATGATGCAGGCAGTGGGAGTTTTAGAAAAATACATGCACTCGAAGCTTAGATATCCCCTGCTGATAGAATGCGCTCTGATGCATGCTCAATTTGAGACCATTCATCCATTTCTTGATGGCAACGGACGCATAGGGAGGCTCCTTATAACGTTTTTTCTGTGTTACAAGGATATACTTAAAAAGCCGCTGCTTTACCTGAGCCATTATTTTAAGCAGAATCGAATGGAATATTACGATCGTCTTACGGCCATAAGAGATAAAGGAGATTTTGAATCGTGGATAAAATTTTTCTTAAACGGAATAATTTTCGTGGCAATCGAGGCGATGGAAATGTCTCACAAAATACTTGCCCTTCAGGTAAAGGATAAGGCCGGGATTAATGAGATGTGCAGAAGATCCAAAAAAGCAGCGGCTTTACACGATAGGCTGTTCGACAGGCCGATCGTGTCTGTAAAAGATGTAGCCAGGATGATGGAAGTGACATTTCCTACTGCAAATGACCTGTCCGCAAGGCTTATCCGCGCAGGCATACTTAAAGAAATAACCGGAAAGACACGCGGCAGGATGTTTGCTTACAAGAGCTATTTAGATCTACTTAAGAAAGAATGAAATATCCGAAACAATAGGCGGACCTATGGCGAAAGATTCGAAGTGCGGACATTGCGAACATAAGCAGCCATTCTATAAAGATAAATTATTTATCGTTTCTGCCGTTTTGGCCGCGCTCGTAGCGCTGTCTTATTTTATACCTCTTTTAATCCCTTTCAGAGAAGCGTTCTTCATGTATCTTGGAAAAATCTGGTGGGCCATACTTCTGGGGCTCGCAATCGGCGGGCTGATAGATTATTATGTCCCGCGCGAATATATTTCGCTTATTCTCGCAAGCCCGGAAAAAAAGACGATATTCTATTCGGTCATCCTCGGATTTTTTATGAGCACCTGCTCGCACGGCATTCTGGCGCTCGCCATACAACTCCACAAAAAAGGCGCATCCACTCCAGCCGTGATCGCATTTTTGCTGGCAAGCCCGTGGGCCAATATGGCGCTTACAATAATGCTTATAGGATTTTTCGGCCTTAAAGCGCTTTACATAATATTTTCGGCGATACTTATTGCGATAATAACGGGATTTATTTATCAGTTTTTGGATAATAGGGGGCTGATAGAGAAGAATCCCAATATAGCGAAAGTCGAAAAAGGTTTTTCTATAACAGAAGACATAAAGAAGAGATTTAGAAGTTACAAAGTGACTTTGCCGGGACTAGGGGAAGATGTAATCGGCATTTATCGGGGGGCGGCCTCCTTGGCCGGCATGGTCCTATGGTGGATATTTATAGGTATGGCGCTTGCGAGCTTGGCAGGCGCGTACATCCCGTCGCATATATTCACTTCTTATATGGGGCCGACTTTCCTGGGGCTTTTGGTAACTTTGGCGGTTGCGACTGTTATTGAAGTCTGCTCCGAGGGTTCGAGCCCGCTGGCATTTGAAATATTCCGCCAGACGGGCGCATTCGGAAACAGCCTCGTGTTTCTTATGGCAGGCGTTGCCACCGATTATACAGAGATAGGACTTATCTGGCATAATGTCGGAAGAAGGGCGGCCATTTGGCTGCCCATAATTACCGTGCCGCAGATTCTGATACTCGGGTTTCTGGCGAATATCTTATTTTAAATTATGACACCTCTTATTACAGATGAAAAAACGGGTATAATGTACCGGAAATACCACGCGCATTCTTCCGGCGCCGTACTTCTTTTGGTGCACGGACTGGGCGCGCATAGTGCGAGATGGCAATTTCTCGTCGATTTTTTCCTGCAAAATAATTTTTCATCTTACGCCATAGAGTTAAGAGGCTTCGGTGAAACAGTAGATCGAAAAGGGCACGTTGACTCCACAAATATCTATTTCTCCGATATAAGCCGCCTGTCGGTCATTGCGCGAAAAGAGAACCCCGGCAAAAAGATATTTCTTATCGCAGAAAGTATAGGCGCTTTGATCTCTTTTTCAATGCTCGCCTCCGGTGCCGATTTTATGAGCGGCCTTGTATGCATTTCACCGGCATTTTCAAGCAGGCTCGATATAAAACCACTCGATTATATAAAAATATTTTTTACACTTTTATATAATCCACGCAAACAATTTCCGGTGCCTTTTACGGCCGAGATGTGCACGCGTGACGCCGGGCATCAAAAAGTCATGAAAGACGACCGAAGAGAACACCGGCTCGTCTCGGCGAAACTCGCCTTTGAAATCACAAGACTTCAGAAGAAAGCGCTCTCATCTGCCGCTAAAATAACACTCCCGACTCTATTTCTTCTTGCCGGAGACGATAAAGTTGTAGATCCTGATGTATCGCGAAGAGTGTTTTACGCGATAGCGGCAAAAGATAAAAAAATAGTGGAGTACCCCGAGATGTGCCATGCCCTTTCTATCGACCTCGGAAAGGAAAAAGTATTTCTGGAGATATTGAAATGGATTATGTCTTATCTATAGACCAGGGTACGACGGGAACCAGGGCAGTACTTTACGATAAATTTGGCCGTCCCGCGGCGAGCTCCTACGAGGAATTTACCCAATATTTCCCCAAGCCGGGATGGGTGGAGCACTCACCCGAAGAAATATGGAGAAGTGTTCATAATTCCATACAGAAAGTCCTCAAAAAAAAGAAAAATTGTAAAATCGCGGCCATAGGCATTACAAACCAGCGCGAGACGACGGTGATTTGGGATAAGAAGACCGGGAAACCGATATACAACGCGATCGTCTGGCAGTGCAGAAGGACCGCCGAGCGATGCGCCGCGCTTAAAGCGAAAAAGGCGATGGAGGAATTTTTTGAAAAACGCACAGGGCTTCCGATAGACGCGTATTTTTCGGCGACGAAGATAGAGTGGATACTCAAAAATGTGCCCGGCGCGATGGCAAAGGCAAAAAGAGGCGAGCTTCTTTTCGGGACGACCGACAGCTGGGTTTTGTGGAAGCTGACCGGCGGTGCGGAGCATACGACTGATTACACAAATGCGTCGCGGACCATGCTTTTTAATATAGAAAAACTGAAATGGGACAAAGATATCCTTAAAGTATTCGGGATCCCCGAAAAGATACTTCCGGAAGTGAAAAAATCATCCGGCATCTTCGGAAAAAGCGTGCGGATAGGGACGCTTCCAAAAGGCATACCTATTACGGGGGTCGCCGGCGACCAGCAAGCGGCGCTTTTCGGCCAGGCGTGTTTCGAGCCGGGCACCATAAAAAATACTTACGGCACAGGATGTTTTATACTGCTGAATACCGGGAAAAAACGGCCTTTTTCAAAACACGGCCTGATTGTGACTTTGGGCTGCGGAAAAGCAGGCGAGCCGGTCTACGTTCTTGAAGGCGCCGTATTTATTGCCGGCGCGGCCATACATTGGCTTCGCGACGGCCTCCGGATACTTGGCGAGAGTTCCGAGTCGGAGGAGATGGCGCAAGCTGTTGCCGATAACGCCGGAGTATATTTTGTCCCGGCATTCGTCGGATTGGGTGCGCCCTACTGGGACCAACACGCGAGGGGCGCGATCTACGGCATAACGCGCGGTACAAAGAGAAGCCACATTGTGCGCGCCGCGCTTGAGGCAATGTGCTATCAGACAAAAGACGTGATGCGCGCCATGGCAAAAGATTCCGGGCTTAAGATAAAAAATCTCAAAGTGGACGGGGGTGCTGCGGTCAACAATTTTATATGCCAGTTTCAGTCTGATATCCTCGGCATAGAAGTCACGCGGCCGGCCGTAGTGGAGACCACTTCGCAGGGCGCGGCGTATTTGGCGGGGCTCGCCGTCGGTTACTGGAAAAATATCGGCGAGATAAAAAAGATCTGGAAAAAAGGCAGAGTGTTTAAACCGAAGATGCCGGCCGGTACCGCCGCATCTTTATACAAAAACTGGCTTGATGCCGTCAAAAGGACGCGTTCATGAGAGACTATGACGTCGCGATAATCGGCGGGGGCGTTACAGGAAGCGCCATCGCGCGGGAACTCGCGCGTTTCAGGCTGAAGATAATACTTTTCGAAAAAGAAGAAGAACTCACCTTCGGCGTTTCAAAATCCAATAGCGGCATTATCCATCCCGGCACACAAAACCCGGCCAATTCACTGAAGGGCAGATTATGCGTTAGGGGCAATACGCTCATACGCCAGACCGCGCGTGAGCTGGGAGTAGATTTTAAGGAAGTAGGCGAACTTATAGTCGCATTTAACGAAAGTGATACTCCCAAACTTCTTTCGATAAAAAAAGAAGCGGAAACGCTTGGCGTCCGGGGATTGGCCGTTGTAGATAAAAAATGGCTCAGAGAAAAAGAGCCGAACTTGAGCGAAGATGCCGTAGCCGCGCTTTACGCGCCCACAGCCGGGATAATAAGCCCGTACCGGCTCGTTTATGACCTGAGCGAGAATGCCGCAAAAAACGGCGTCGAAATACACACGAAGACCAAAGTTGTCAATATTGTAGAATCCGGCGGATCTTTTGAGATAGATAGTACGGGCGGCAGGTTCCGGTCAAGATTTGTCATAAATGCCGCCGGGCTTTTCGCGGACGATATATCAAAAATGGTCGGAGTCGATTATTTCAAAATAACACCGCGAAAAGGCGAGGAATTCCTTCTCGATAAAAAACGCGAACATATAGTGAACCACCTCCTTTTCCCGCTCCCTTCAAAAAATACAAAAGGCATCCTCATCATAAAGACGGCCGACGGTAATCCCATGATAGGCCCGAGTGCCGAAGACGTTGACGAAAAAGAGGACCTTTCCACATCCGATACCGGCCTCAAAAAAGTCCTCGAATCCGCAAAACGCATGATGCCGTCGATTAGCGAAGATGACATAATAGCGTATTTCGCCGGGTTGCGGCCCGTGGCCTCGGCCGGAGGCCTCGGCACTCCCTCCCTTCGGGACTTCCTTCGGTCGTCCCTACGGGACTCCCTTTGGTCGTCGGACATTTTGTCCTCGGTCGCAGGCGAAGATTTTATCGTTCGTCACGAAAAGAGCGTACCCGGCTTCGTAAATGTGGCGGGTATACAGTCGCCGGGCCTAACCTCGGCGCCTGCGATAGCGCTTATGGTGTGCGGCATCCTGAAAGACGCCGGCCTTCCAATGCGCCGCAAGTTATTTTTCCATGGCCACAGGCAGAAGACGATACATCTTTTCGCAATCCCTTTTTCGAAGACGCAAAAATTGATAGAAAAAGACGCCGCTTACGGGGATATTGTGTGCAGGTGCGAGATGGTCTCGGCAAAAGAAGTGAGAGACGCCATAAAGCGCGGCGCCGGGACATTCGACGGCATAAAATTCAGGACACGCGCCCAGGCAGGCAGGTGCCATGGAAGTTTTTGCACGACGCGGCTCATGAAGATACTTGCCGAGGAATTGAAAGAGCCCGTTACAAGCGTGACAAAAAGGGGCAAGGGCTCGGAAATAGTCAAGGGCGATAGGAAAAATGGTTAAGAAAGATTTAGTCATAGTGGGAGGCGGGCCGGCAGGCATGGCAGCGGCTATTGCCGCATATGAAGCCGGCGTAAAGGACATCTTGCTTCTTGAGCGCGATCAATACCTCGGCGGAATATTGAACCAGTGCGTACATACCGGCTTCGGCATAGATTATTTCAAAGAGATCCTGACAGGGCCGGAGTACGGCGAGAGATTTATCAAGAGAGTAAAAGATATACCCGAAATAAAAGTAAGCCTTAAATCATTTGTCGTAAGTTTGACGAAGGACAAAGTACTTACATATCTGAAGCCCGGAGTGTTGGAGACGGTGAAGGCCGGGGCGATAATCATGGCGACGGGCTGCCGCGAAAAGACGCGCGAGATGGTGCACATTGCGGGCACAAGACCGGCGGGCATATTTTCAGCGGGCCTCGCGCAGAAACTGATAAACATAGAAGGCCTTTTGCCGGGTAAAGAGGTTGTGATAGTCGGCTCCGGAGACATCGGGCTCATTATGGCGCGGCGCTTTACGCTGGAAGGCGCGAAAGTGAAGGCGATAATCGAGATTCAGAAAAAGACGCGCGGGCTCACACGCAATGTCGTCCAGTGCGTCGAGGATTTTGACGTCCCGATGTATTTCAATCATAAGATATCGCATATCTACGGAAAAGACAGGGTAGAGAAAGTAGACGTTGTGGCGGTGGACGAGGGTTTTAACGAAATAGCCGGCTCGGCGTTTCAGATAGAATGCGACACGCTTTTAATATCGGTGGGGCTTATACCCGAGAATGAACTTATAGAGATGGCGGGAGTTACGATGGACAAAAAGACGAACTCGCCTGTTTCGAAAGAGCTTAATAAGACATCCATACCCGGCATTTTTGCCTGCGGAAACGCTTTTAAGGTATATGATATAGTGGATTCAGTTACGAAAGACAGTGTTTTGGCGGGCCGCTTGGCCGCCAAGTATTTGGGGAAAAAACCATGACAAAAACTATAACTTGTATAGAATGCCCGGTGGGGTGCGGTTTATCCGTCGACATAGAAAATTGCAAAGTCGTAAAAGTGACCGGCAGCCAATGCCCCAAAGGCGCGCCCTATGCCGTCTCCGAAATAGAAAACCCGATGAGGATATTGACATCGTCGGTTTTGGCCGAAGGAATGGATTTAAAAATGATCCCGGTCAGGACCGATAAACCTATTCCCAAAAATTATATATCCAAAGCAATGGACGAGATTAAAAAGATAAAGGTAATCCGCCCCGTTGATGCGGGAAGTGTGATCGCCGCCGATTTTCTGGGCTTGGGTGTGAATCTTGTGGCAACGCGCGGTTCGTATTGATTTTTTGGATTTTTTTGGTATACTCTAAATGTAAGTGCAAAGGTAGCCCCTCGACAATCTGGGGGCGAATTTTTGCACACAAAAATTCGGAGGTGTTGTATGATGATGAGAATTGATTTGGTAGGATGGGCGCTCCTTATGATCGCGCTTGCAATGAGTTTTTCTGTTTTGCATAAGGCGGCTAAGGATACCGACAAGAAGCTGAAACTGTTGGGCAATGTTATAGGTATTATCATACTGGTAGCATGCTTGGTATTGGCGATCGGCGATTTGAGTTCGCGCATCAGGACGAGAAGGCCGGGGACAGTTATGCCAAGACGCGCGGGAGAGACAAGGCAGTCCGTTACACCTTCGAGGGTTGCTCCTACACTTCCAAAAATACCAACAGCTCCAAGGACGGCAGTGCCCGTAATACCGGCTCCGCCGAAATAATAGATCGGATACTTTGGAGAGATGGCTGAGTGGTTGAAAGCACCAGTCTTGAAAACTGGCATGGGCCTCGTGTCCATCGTGAGTTCGAATCTCACTCTCTCCGCCAGTTACAAAAACTTATTTGATCACACCCCTTGAAACATCTCATATCTTATGGTATACTCACTTTAGTGAGTAATGGTTCACTAAAGTGAGCGAGGCTAATTTATGATATCAAACCAGCTTATATCAACGCATGCCCAAAAGGTCCTGCAATTCCTTCTTATGCATCCTGCGAAGATTTATTACGAAAGAGAAATAGCTCGCGGTACTAAAATCAGCTATGGGTCGGCAAACAATGTCCTAAGGCAGCTCTGCAAAGAAGGTTTAATTGAAAAAAAGAGCGAAGGCAGAATGTGTTATTATTCTCTTGATGCCGCAAATCCGTATATCAGGGAATTTAAAATCTTAAGCAACCTCGCCATCCTTGAACCGTTGGTCGAACGTCTTAAACCGCACACACGCCGTATTATCCTTTACGGCAGCTGGGCTAATGGAACCGATTCCGAAGAAAGCGACATAGACTTATTTATAGTTACCTCAAGCGAAGATAAGGTTAGATCAATAATCAATAAATTTTCCAATTCTTCACGAATCGTAAATAGAAAAATACAAGCCGTTATTACTACACTCGCCGATCTCCTTGATCAGGATGAAAAGGATAAAGTCTTTGCTAAAGAAGTTGAACAAGGTAAAATATTATGGGAAAAAGAGATAAATGAGGATAACCTTTAAAGATTGCGTTGTTAAAAAACGAATATTCTATTTTAAATCATCCAAGCACCTGATAAAACCTGAACCCGAAGAAGCTGTAAGTGATTTAAGCACAGCCGAAAAAGAATTCTCTGAAAGCGGCTTTAAGTGGGCTACCGTCAAAGCCTATTATTCAATGTTTCATTCTGCGCGGGCTCTTCTTTATTCCCGCGGCTACAGAGAAAAAGGGCATTTCTGCCTTTACTTGGCTATAAAAGAATTATTCGTTAAAGAAAATAAACTAGACTCTTCCTTGGTCGAAGCCTTTAACACCGGTATGATTTTGCGGGAAGAGGCCGACTACAAAAGGACGTTTTCGGAAAAGAGCGCTTCCGCAATAATAAAAAGTGCGGGTAAATTCCTTAAAGCGGCAAAAGCCATATTAAAGGCTTAACTACAACGCGCCGCCAGTAAATCAAACATAGGAGGCCACCATGGCTGAAGAGAAATTGATAGGCCGGATAAGCCATTATTTCGGAAAGCCCGGAGTGGGAATAATAGAGCTATCCGATGCCCTAAAAGTGGGCGATACCATTCACGTAAAAGGCAGCTCAGCAGATTTTACCCAGCAGGTCTCTTCTATGCAGATAGAGCATGTGATCGTCGATGAAGGAAAAGCAGGGGATCCTGTCGGCATAAAGATCGACCAAAAAGTCCACGAGCACGATTCCGTTTATAAGGTAATCGGCTAAAAAGCGCCAAAAATAGAGACTTTTTAATTAAATTTTAAAAAGTTTGAAATATTTTGAGAAAGACCAGTAAAAAGCTATATTTCTGTAAATTGTTGTAAATAAAAGCGTTGCATATGGTTTTAAATGCGCTTTTTACCATACACGGTTGTTAGCATAACGAAATCCTGGCTACCCTATTGAAATCGTTGACAGCATATGGTATACTTAGTGGTTCGGAAAGAAACGGTAAAATCACCCAACCCGGACCTCGAGGAGGCGAGTAAAATAAGATGAAAAGAACTCATAGCATAAACAAAGGATTTACACTTATCGAACTTCTGGTAGTGATAGCGATTGTAGGTGTCCTTATTGCGCTTTTGGCTCCCGCAATAGCGAGCACCCGCGAAAAGTCCCAAATAGCCGCCTGCATGAACAATATGAAACAGATAAGTATGGCCGCTTTCATGTATGCCGACGATCATAACTCGGTTATTCCTGATGTCTCTGATACCGCCACCTATACGCAGGAGACCGAGAACGTATATAGGTGTCCCCGGGACACACGGCAGGGCGTGGGGATTGATAAGCCGTCTTATACGGCATATCAATACACCCCCGCCAGCCTGCTGCCGTCGTCAGTAAACGGCCTATTTTCAGAGGCAGTGCTGTATCTTGAAAGCGATGAAGCGGGAATAAAAGATAAATCCGAGATAACAAAAAATGACGTTGCTTATAGGCACGATAATAGAACAGTGGTAGTATTTGCCGATGGCCATATTTTCTCATGCAATAATCAGCAGATAGGCGCGATATTGCTTACCGGAAGCAAAGGAATAGAATAGTATAATTCATCTCACTACCCACAGCCCAAGCCGCAGATTGAAAAATCTGCGGCTTTCATATTTGTCCCCTTGACGGCTTTAATGTAATATGGTATACTTGTTATACCAACAAAAAGGGAGAAGTGCAAAAAGGGGGTAATTCCAATGAAGTTCTTCAAGGCCGTAGTTTCTCTATTCTTTTTATCCCTTCTCATATTTTCATCTTTTGCATTCGCCGAAGACCAGCCATTGTCCTATGAACAATATCTCAATGACCTTCATGCCCAAGGTAAAGAAAGGGTGATAGTAAAGTTCAAAGGAGCATTAGATCCTGCCTTGATTGAACAATATGATGGAACGATAATCCACACCCTCTCCATTATTAATGCAATCGTTTGCGAAATTCCGCAGACAAATGTAGAGTTTTTGCAGAGTGAAGGCGCAGTAGAAAATGTGAGCATTGATGGTATAATCAAGGCAGATACGAATGTCCTTGAACTAAATCGTATAGAATATGCTAATATTCTGCGTGTCAAAAAAGAATACCTCGCAAAAATACGAATGGAGCGAGTTGCCTCTATCAAAAAATCCACTCAAGAATATCTTGAAGCTATCCGGAATTGCCTCGCCAAACGAAAAGAAATCATGAATTTATACAAGCAATATTTGAAAAAATTAAAGAAGGCCAATAAAATGGAAAGGCCTATTTATCTTCAGCAACTTGCCGAATGCAAGGTTATGCTGAAAGAATGTAATACCTTGCGCAAGCAAGCTCTCGAGCATTATAAAGAAAGTATAAATTTAGCAAAAGAAACGTATAAACTATCCGCTGCTTCTTGGTTTATACGAGCGAGCGAAATAATAGCTTCTGAAAGTACCGGTGCTACGCCAGAATGGGAAAATTTAGAGGCTGGTCTGAATGCTCAAGCGGTTTGGGATAGATATGGCTTGGATGGTACAGGAATAAAAATCGCATTTCTAGATACTGGAATTAATTATAATCTTCCAGATCTTGGCGGTGGTATTGGCTCTGGCTATAAATGTTTAGCCGGCCGAAATTTTTTTATAACAGACCCTCTAGATCCTCTATATTATGATCCGATGCCTTTTATTCACCCTACTGATTGGACGGAAAGCGAATGGCACGGAACGTCTGTTGCTTCCAATTCTGTAGGCAGTGGAGTAAGTCAAATTATTGGACCTGCAAAAAATGCAAGCTATTATTCTTTACGAATATTATCGGGCCCCAATGCAATAGGCCCAACAAGTAATGCCATAGCCGCTATAGAGTGGTGTCTTGATCCTGATGGAAATCCTCTTACTAATGATAGACCTGATATAATTAATATGAGCTTTGGTGCCTATGCAGCAGGGCCTGATAAGACGGATCTTGAAACTGCCTGTAACGCTGCATATAATGCTGGCATTATTCTTGTCGCTGCTTCCGGAAATAACGGATATGAATATTCTACATGGCCTGCTTCTTTTATAAATGTAATATCTGTTGGAGGACACGCAAAAAACCAAACGCTTATGGATAGATGGATTGGGGGCATTCATTATATTTCAAACGGCGGAGTTGATTTTGTGGCACCGGGTGAATATATTCGCACTCTTATTCCTGAAGGCGATAGTAGTCATTATGGAACTGGTACATCAGGAGCGGTGGCTTCTGTTTCAGGTATGCTTGCTTTAACGCTACAATACGCCCACGATAATGATATGCAACCCAATCATGGCTATTTATGGGAATTACTGAAGCATTCCGCTCAGCATCTAGTAGGTCCGACTCCGCCAGATCCATATCCGTATGATCCCGTTTATCAAGGCAGCGGCAAAGTTTGGGCAGCAGACACAGCGCCGACTCCTCCCGACTTGGACGACGGTAGCATAGACTGCATGGCCGCTAAATGGCCGCTGTCATATAATATTGTCTATGATAACTATCTTTACCTCGAAGAAGACCTATACCCCGCTTATTACATCGGCACATTCATGTATTATGACGTTGCCTTGACCAACAACACCAACACCTCCGGGAACTACTTAAGCGACATCGAAAACCTTAAAGTCACAACAACTCAGGCGTACTATCAGCACGAGGGCGAAGCAATTCTACCGGGCTCGCCAATCTGTGCATTTTCTCCAGTATCATCTCTTACGGCAGGAAGCCTGGAGATTTTACCGGATACATATTATCTGCCATGG